>JACQOB010000015.1 GCA_016202745.1 Candidatus Aenigmatarchaeota archaeon
CTTTGAGGCAACGCACAAGCCATAGCTACCGTCTCCTATTAGTCTTGGCCCAAGATAAATGTTAAAAAGTTTTATTTTGGTGGGCACAACTATGCTATCATAAAAAAGCTTTTCCTCCTTAGGATCTCCAGCAAGTTTGTATAAGTAAGCCGGGCCAGATTTAGAGTTCCTAATAGCTATACAGCCGTCACCTATTTGCCATCCTATATCCTCCCCTAGCTGAGATGTGAGGATTCTTGGAAATATTATTTTCTTTGCATTCTCCGCTTCAGACAGATTTAATATCTTTAAGCTTAACATATTATAGTCTTAGCGTCATGAGATTATTAAGAAACGCTCCCGTGGTGTAGTCCGGTCAGCGCCGCAAGGGCCGACTAGGTAATATCGGCTCAGGTCGGCAACCGACAGCTGCCGGCTTATGCAGTTTGCGTACAGCCGGCCCAGCCGCGAGCATTCGGGCTTCTCGAGCCTGCGACGCGGGTTCAAAGGGGATGCTGGCTTATGCCAATAGAACAAAGCCAGACCCTTGGAAAATCCCGCCGGGAGCATCAGCCTTAAATACCCTGGGACAATAATAAAGATAATTTGTGACGGCGTATGGAAAGCTACAAGACTGTTTTGGCTGCCGTGCTTCTGCTGGCGGCAGTGGCTGTGTCAGGCTGCACATCAACAGGCAATGTTGCCACCAGGGTGGATGCAGGCACGGGCGCCGTCAAGGAATTCTACATGGAATCCTTCTACACCATTGAGGACGGCAAGCCCCACCCGCAGTTTTCTGTCAAGGAGATTGCAGTGGACAGGGGGGATACTGTCAGGATCCACGTGAATGCTACCAATGGCGCCCATGACTTCAAGATTGATGAATTCGGGGTCTATTCACCCACGCCCACGGGCCAGGTAACCACCATAGAATTCGTCGCAGGCGAAAGCGGCGAGTTCGTTTATTACTGCAACATGCCGCAGCACAGGCAGAACGGCCAGTGGGGCACGCTGAAGGTTCTGGCATAGGCGCGGGAACGATTTATATACAACCCGGATAATAGTTATTAGAGATTCTCATGACAATAATAAGGGTATTCGAGAAGCCCAAGCTAAAGAATCCTCTTCTTGTTGAGGGCCTACCCGGGGTCGGAAACATTGGAAGGGTTGCGGTGGGCTATCTGGTGGAAGAGCTGAAGGCGAAGAAGTTCGCACACCTGTATTCAGAGCATTTCTTTCCGTTTGTGATGCTTCACGAGAACTACCAGATACACCTGCTGAAGAATGAATTCTATTACTGGAAGGCGAAGAAGCCAGGCCAGAGGGACCTCATACTGCTTGTTGGGGACTGCCAGTCGCTCTCGCCAAACGGGCATTACGAAGTCATTGAGAAGATCCTGGACTTTGCCGAAGGCTTCGGGGTGAAGGAGATATTCACCATAGGCGGCATAGCCACCGGCGAGATAGAGGAGAAGCCCAAGACGCTGGGGGCTGTCACCGACAGGGAACTTCTGGCAAAATACAGGAAATCCGGCGTGGATTTCACGGCAGGGAAGAAGGTGGGCTACATAGTGGGCGCTGCGGGCCTACTGGTCGGCCTGGGAAAGGAAAGGGGCATCAAAGGCGTGACGCTTTTGGGCGAGACCTCCGGTTTCCCCATAGTCACCGACCCCAAGGCTGCGGAGGTGGTGCTTAACACCGTCACCAGGATGATGGGGCTGAAGCTCGACATGAGCAAGCTTGACCAGCGCGTGAAGGAGATGGAGAAGTTCATAAAGAAGGTTGAGACGCTCCAGAGGAAGGCCCTGACAAACATGGGGAAGGATGAGAAGGCGCCTGTGAAGGAGGAGGAGCAGCTGAGGTATATCGGGTAGCGGAAGCCTTATTAACCTTTGCATTCAATAGCTACGATACATGATAAAAGTCCGGCTTTAGCAATTTGGATATAGCCGGCAGGCAAGCATATGACAAACCCCGAAAGAAAATACTCGAAATATGAGAGGACGAGGATTATCTCAGCGCGCGCGCTGCAGATAGCGCAGGGAGGCCCGGTGCTGGTCAAGGTGCCGAAGAGCGTGACGCTGCCCATTGATGTTGCCAAGCTTGAATGGGAAGCCGGCGTGATACCGATAGACATAAAAAAGAAAGGATAGGCGACGTAAAGTCTGAGGTAATGTCTGGCTTGAGTGCCAGCCGACTTGATACACTGCTGATTTGCTCCAATTGATGCAAGCCAGACAACTGCCGCAAGTCGGACATTTCCGCCAATTGGATCAAGCCAGCAGCCTAGTCAAGCCAGCATTCAAGCTGCCGTCACTCCTTCTTATCCCCGTTCCCATTGCCCTTTTCCTTTTCTCCGTCCATGGTGACCTCCTGCTTTTGAAAAGTTTTTTATGCGCTCAAACAAATAGTAATAAGAACTGGTCTGGTTATATAAGGGAAGTATCATTTGGTAACCTTCCGGTGGGATATCCATGATAAAGGAATACATACCCTATTTGATGGAGGTTGACGTGTTCAGCCGGAAGTGGACGTTCCTGATAATCATGCTTTTGTTCTTTTACGGGTCTGCCAATTTCAACATGCTGAAGTCCAACGTAAGGCCCATAACGTCAAAGGTCCTTTCCGAAAGGCTCAGGTTCCTGGAAACATCGGGCGTCGTACTGAAAAACGTTGTCGTAGAAAGGCCGAAGAGGGTGGAGTACGAGCTAACCGAGAAGGGCAGGTCGCTGATGGGTGCCCTGATCAATTTCTTCGTGTACGTAGACAAGAAGGCAATTCGCAAGGGCTAGGGCCCAGTTCTGCGTGGCATGCCGTATATTAACCTTTAAAAGTATTTTATGTCAATTATAGTGAATCCAAGGTGAAGTATGGCTGCAATGCTCGTTAACAAGAACGATTACCTGACGGCAGGCGTGCATATCGGGATGAAGACCTGCATGCCCTGCATGAAGAAGTTTGTGTACAAGGTCAGGGATGACGGCCTCGCAGTGTTCAACCTGCAGATGGTGAATGACAGGATAAAGGCGACGGCTGACTTCCTTTCCAATTTCAACAGGATACTCATCGTGTCGAGGAAGGACAGCGCGGGGGTTTCCATCAGGAAATTCGCCGAATCAGTGGGCGGAAAGGCCATAGCCGGCAGGTTCTCCCCCGGGACGCTGACAAACCCCTCCTACAGGGGGTTCTATGAGCCCGACGTGCTTGTTGTGGTGGATCCGCTTGTGGATGAGCAGGCAATAAAGGAGTCAAAGAAGAAGCGCGTCCCTGTGGTCGCGCTATGCGATACCTTCAATACTGTCAAGGATGTGGACGTATCAATACCGGTGAACAACAACGGCAAGAAGTCGCTTGCCCTGATATTCTGGATACTTGCGAGGGAAATACTGAAGAACAAGGGCAAGATAAAGAAGGTGTCTGATTTCAAGTACACTGTAAAAGACTTTGGCGGAGGGGATGAAAAGGAAGGAACTGAGGTGAACCTGAAGGAGCTCATAAAAAGCGGGGACCAGGAGCCCAAGGTGGCGGAAGGTGGGGAGAATGCGTGACCGTGATTTTACCGGAATCAGGCTGGCGGCAAAAGGGTTATACGGATTGAAAACCTGGCGAGAAGGGGCAACCAATATGTATTGGACCTTTCGCCGGTCTTTCTTGGGCCGCAGGTGGAAGCCAGCATGGATGCTGCGCATATGGAGATAGAAAAGTACAGGAGATGATGGCTTGGCTTCCGACTTGCAATAATATGGCAAAGTCGGGCCATATGTCATATAATCACAAATCGGTGGAACTATGGGTGTTATGTCTCAGAAAAGGATGGCTGCGGAGCTGCTTAAATGCGGGATTTCCAGGGTAAGGGTCATGTCAACAAAAGAGGCGGAGGAGGCGCTTACAAGGCAGGACGTAAGGGACCTGATAAAGAAGGGCGTGATAGTCAAGATACAGAAGAGGGGAACATCGCGCGGCCATGCGAGAATCATCCTCAGGCAGAAGAAGAGGGGAAGGCGCCAGAGCAGGGGCAGCAGGAAGGGCACCAGCGGTGCCAGGAGCCCGGCAAAGAGGCGGTGGATAGTCAACGTAAGGCCAATGAGGAGCGCGCTCAAGGGCCTGAGGGATGACGGCAGGCTTGCCACGGAAAACTACAGGGAGCTCTACACAAAGGTGAAGGGCGGCTTCTTCAGGAACAAGAAGCACATGCTTGCATATGCAAAGGAGAATGACATGATCAAAGAAGTGGGGCACAAGGGGGGCTTGACTGCCGACGTCAACCAATAGAGCCTAGCCGGACTTCAAGAATTATAGAACATCATCAATATCTGGAGACGCTATGCGATACAGCACATATGTAGTGAAGCACAGGAGAAGGAGGGAGGCCAGGACTGATTACAGGGCAAGGCTGAAGCTGCTCAAGTCAGGCAAGCCCAGGCTTGTAATCAGGCGGTCCAATTCTGGCCTTCTGTGCCAGCTTGTCGAGCACGACACCAGGGGAGACAAGGTGCTGGTTTTTGCCCACTCAAGGGAACTGAAGGGCTACGGCTGGACAGGGCCGACGGGCAACTTGCCTGCCGCCTACCTGACAGCAATGCTCTGCGCAGTGAAGGCCAGGAAAAAGCACATAAAGGCGGGCATATTAGACGCTGGCCTTGCGCGCTCCACAACAGGCTCCAGGATTTACGGCGCCCTAAGGGGCGCGCTTGACGGGGGGCTGGAGATACCCCATTCAAAAGACATCCTGCCATCAGATGACAGGATAAAGGGCGAGCACATAGCGAAATACGCGGAGAAGCTGAAGAAGGAGCACCACAAGGAGTACGAGAAGCGCTTCTCGCAATACCTGAAGTTTGGGGTCTTCCCCGAGGCCATACCCGAGAAGCTGGAGATGGCAAAGCAGAAGATATTGGCCGGCTGAACTTGTTAAGTTTATATTGCCTCTTATGAAATCTTGTTCATGATAATCAGGAAGTTTCTGCATTCATGCATTCTGGTGGAAGACAAAGGGAAAAGGCTTCTGATTGATCCTGGTCTGTTTTCATTCATTGAGGATAAGATAAAACCTGTGGATATAGGGGCTGTTGATATGATCCTTTTGACCCACCAGCACGCGGACCACTATTATCCTGCTGCAATCAAGATGTTTTGCGAAATGAAGCAGGCAAAAATAATTGCAGATGAAGAAATTGGCTTATTGCTGAGCCAGGAAGGGCTTAAGCATGAAACCATAAAGGCAAATGAAACGAAGAACATTGAAGGCTTTGAAATCAAAGCCCTAGAAGCGCCCCATGGCCAGATACCCACGGAGATCCCGCATAACTTGGCCTTTCTGATAAACGGCACATTCTTGCACCCGGGAGATTCATTCTCTGTCGGGGGGATTGAGCAGTGCGATATTGTGGCCCTCCCCACTTTTGCGCCATGGGCAAGGCTTGTTGACGCCCTGCATTTTGCGCAAAACCTAAAGCCAAAGAAGGTCATTCCCATCCATGATGCGTTCGTTAAGGATTTCATGCTTGAGCGCATGTATGGGCTATCAAAAATTCTACTGGAAAAGAATGGTATAGCACTCCATCAGCTTGCGTTGGGGGAAATGTTGGTCATATAGATGGCAACGCCCAAATCCAAGCTTATTAATTCTTCCTCCAATGTGGTTTCATGCTCTATACGCAAAGGACCTTCCCCATGGAATACCCGCTGCAGGAGGCTGATGTGGCCCTGGTGGGGATTCCCTATGACTCCAGCCAGACGCAGAGGCAGGCCAAGTACGGCCCCTTCTTCATCAGGCAGGCGCTGAGGGACCTGGAGGGGTTTGACCCCGGGACCGGCATTGACCCTTTCGGGGTGCTCAAGTTCTGCGACATTGGCGACGTGGACATCGTGGAGGGCAACTGGGAGCTCACAAGCGAGAGGATAATGGACACGGTGAGCCATATGTTCAGTGTCAACAGCAATATACTGCCTGTTTTCCTTGGAGGGGAACACCTGGTAACGCTTGGCATACTGATGCGGCTTAAGGACATCTTCAGGGAGAAAATCACTGTCATCCATTTCGATGCGCACCCTGACCTGCGGACTGAATGGAAGGGGTCGAAATATTTCCACGGCAGCTGGGCCTCGCATATTTTGAAGGACAAGGGATTTGAGCTTGTGCAGATAGGCACAAGGTCTTTTGACAAGGAGCAGCATGAGCTGCAAAAGGCCGTCAGGAAAGAGATAACAGACACGGAAAACCCTGTTTATATCACTATTGACCTGGACGTGCTGGACCCTTCGATAGCGAGGGACGTGGCCACGCCTGAGCCGCACGGGCTCACCATGGCAGAGCTTTACTCACACCTGGAGAAGGCGTGCAGGAACAGGGTGGTGGGGTTTGACATAGTGGAGTGCGCGGCGCGCTCCGTGGACAGCAACACGCATATAATCGCGACGCACATAATGAAGAAGATTTTGGGTGAGATATGGATGCAAAGAAACGGGACAAGGCGGTAACGGACATTGCGATAACGGGGAAGACGACGCTTGAGGAGATGGCCAGGCATTACCACGAATCCGGCGGCTTCGTGGCCAAGAAGGTGGGCATTGCGGCGAACATACTTGGCAAGATGTTTTCCGCGAAAGACTGCTATAAAATATTGTCCTTTCCTGCCTGCATCATCTCTACCGGAACAAGGGGGTTGGTCAAGGATTTGGTGAAGAACAGGATGTTTGACCTGGTCATCACCACGTGCGGCACGCTGGATCATGATTTTGCGAGGGTGTTCAAGCCTTATTTACATGGGAATTTTTCTGCTGATGATAAGGAATTGCATAAGAAGGGAATAAACCGTTTAGGCAATATTTTTATCCCCAATGAGAGTTACGGAGAAGCTATTGAGAATAACCTGCAGCCGATCTTGAAAGATATATACAACTCTGGACTGAAGGACATCTCCACTTATGAATTGGTGTGGGAAATAGGGAAGCGAATCAAGGATGAAAATTCAATAATTTACTGGTGCTATAAAAACAAGGTCCCGATGGTCATACCCGGCATAACAGATGGCGCTTTTGGCCTGCAGCTTATGATGTTCATGCAGGACCACAAGGACTTCCGCGTGGATGTCTTCAAGGATGAGTTCTTCTTGATGGATAAGATGTTTAAGGATATTAAAACAGGTGCATTGATGATCGGCGGTGGAATTTCAAAGCATCATGTTATCTGGTACACACAATTTTCAGGTGGCTTAGATTACGCTGTGTACATCACAACAGCACCCGAATGGGACGGCTCCCTCTCAGGCGCGCGCATGCGCGAGGCGGTCTCCTGGGGCAAAGTGAAGGAAGATGCAAGGTTCATAAC
>JACQOB010000026.1 GCA_016202745.1 Candidatus Aenigmatarchaeota archaeon
ATATTAAAAGGATGGTATAATGACAAACTTGAAAGGCGTTTCTCCCCTTATTGCCGTTATCATGCTCATAGCCCTGACCCTGATAATCGCGGGCATCCTTGCGACATTCACGCAAAACATTGCGACGAGGACCATCTCCGGCTCCCAGAGGTGCCAGGACGCCAAGGTGATAATACAGGGGGCAACATATACGGCATCCAATAACAACCTGACGCTTGTGGTATACAATTACGGCTCAATAGACCTTAACTTCACTACCCTGCTGTCATATCAGAACGGGTCAATAATACAGGGGCCATACATACCCACGACTGCGGGTGACATAGTCACAACAATTGTCGACGCGTTCTCAAACCTGGATGAAGTAACAATCAAGTCAGTGGAATGCTCAGGCACAATTCAGGACCTGCTTCCCAGGACCTTTATAAGGGGCCTTGGGGCCTGATTTCGTTCAGGACTGAGACCCGATGTTTGTCAAGTGAACGCTACCCTGACATGAGCTGTCTTTATTTTCCCTCCTTTCCAATACTATATCATGTACAGGATAATGCCAAACGGCTACAAGAGAAAGATTTCTGAACTGCTTGTATTTTCTGGCAGCAACAGGTCGCCGGTCAACTTTGTCAATTACTCATTTTCCATCAGCCTGGCAATAGGCTTTGTTATGGGCCTGCTTGCGATGCCGTATTTCCTGGTGCTGTTCCCTGCCGGCTTCCTGGGCTTCCTGGGCCTTTCCCACGGGATGCTGTATCTTGCCGTGGACAGGAGGTCGAAGTTTGTCGAAAGGATCCTGCCCGACGCGCTGCAGCTTGTGGCGGCGAACATGAGGTCCGGGTTCATCCCCAGCAGGGCAATACTGCTTTCCGCCAGGAAGGAGTTTGGCCCGCTTTCGGACGCGATCAAGCAGGTGGGGAAGGAGATGATGACCGGAAAGAGCCTGCAGGAGGCGATGAAAGAGATTACAAAGACCATAAAATCAGACATCCTAGACACAACCGTAAAGCTGATTGTCAGGGGCGTGAAGGCAGGAGGCCAGCTGGTTTCCCTTTTTGAGGAGACAGCCAACGACATAAGAAGCAGGGAGACCATTCAAAAGGAGATTAGGGCGAACATACTGACCTATGGAATATTCATATTCTTTGCCGCCGCGATAGGAGCCCCGGCCCTTTACGCATTGTCACTGTTCCTGGTTGGCACGATAACCAAGATAACCAGCACGGTCTCAATACCGCAGGATTTCTCATCAAGGGTCCCGCTGATAAAGCTTGGCGGCGTCACAATCTCCACGGATTTCCTCTTCACGTTCGCTCTTGCCGCAGTGATAATAACGGCATCATTCGGCGGCATCATAATGGGGCTGATCAGCTCCGGAAAGGAGAGGGACGGCATAAAGTTCATACCATTGCTGCTGGCCATATCCCTTGCCGTGTTCTTCATTGCCGGGGTCGTGATAAACAACATCTTCGCTACACTGATCCCTGTATGACGCGCGCATTTATAACGCCCTCTCCAAACAATCTAAATGCGGGGGTAGCCAAGCGGCCAACGGCGCGGGACTCAAGTAAGCTTTTTTCAAAAAAGCTTAAGCAAAAAAGGAGCCTATTCGGCCTCCGGCCTCATTACGGCTTCCATATAAGCTTGAGTAATGAACTGCCATGCAGTGTATGATTTGGGTTATCCCGTGGGTTAGTCCCTTCGCAGGTTCGAATCCAAGCCTTTTCCAAAAAGGCTTGAGCGAAAAAGGAGGCAACGTAAAGTCTGGCTTTACCCGATTGGACCAAGCCAGCAATCGAATGACTCGATTGCGCCTTCCACGATTTCACCCCGAAGCGTGAGCAACGCCACGGGTGTGCGGAAATCCTGCTCCCCGCATTAAAACCTTTTTCAAAAAGGTTTTACCGAAAAAGCCAGCAGCCTAGTCAAGCCGGCAGGCTTTCACTCGCTTCGCCTTCCATGCACGAAGGTTTTTATAGACATACTGCAAAATACATTGGATGAACGGTCTGGCTTTAGCCAATTGCACCAAGCCAGCAGTTAAGAGGGGGCAGACATGAAAATCAGGGACAAGAACGAGCACCTTAGGAAGGCAATAGCGGATTTACGCGCCAAAGGGGTAAAGAAGCCGGCAATGAGAGCTATAGCCCTGGACATGAACAGGCCCAGGAGGATCAGGCGGGAAGTAAACGTCTATGACATCAACAAGTTCGCAAAGGAAAATGAAACCATCGCTGTTGCGGGAAGTGTCCTGGGGTCCGGGGAAATCAGGAAAGCCGTGAATGTCTATGCCATCAGGTTCTCAAAGGCGGCGCTCATGAAGATTGAGAAGGCGGGCGGTAAATGCCATCAGATGGACAGCATAGGTGAAGCCAGGAAGATAAGGATGCTGGGATAATTATGGACACGCTTGTATTCGACGCCGACGACCAGATAGCAGGCAGGCTTGCAACGAGGGCAGCCAAGGAAATCCTCAAGGGAAAGAGGGTGATAATAATCAACGCGGAAAAGGCGGTCATCTCCGGAAATCCGACGTACATAATAAACACATACAGGGCGAAGGTGCAGAAAGGGGATCCGTATAAGGGCCCCTTTTATCCCAGGACACCTGACAGGCTGCTGAGAAGAATAGTAAGGGGCATGCTGCCAAAGAGGCCCCGCGGCAGGGCAGCCTACAGGAAGCTGGAGGTTTATAAGGGCAAACCCGCTGGATTGGGGCTGAAGGATGAAGCAATACTCAGGCCGATAGAAACCTCAAATACGCTTGAGCACAAGTTCATAACGCTGGGCAACCTTTCAAGGCATATTGGAGGAAAGGGGTGACATCATGGCTGCAAAAAAGGCTACAGAGGGAAAGGAAGTGAAGGCGAAGCAGGCCGGCAAGCGCCCGAAAGCGCAACCAAGGAAGCCTGAGAAGGCGGAGGCCAAAAAGGAAATCGTATTCACGGTGGGCAAGCGAAAAACAGCTGTGGCCAGGGCCAGGCTGAAGCCGGGTAAGGGCGTTATCAAGATCAATTCCACCCCACTGGAACTCGTGCAGCCTGAGATGATGAGGCTGAGGATGCAGGAGCCGTTGATGATAGCAGGCGACCTGTGGAAGGGATTCGACATGAAAGTGGATGTGAGGGGGGGCGGCGTGATGAGCCAGGCCGAAGCGGTAAGGCAGGCCATGGCCAAGGGACTTGTGGAATACTTCCCAGACCTGAGGGCAAAATACCTTGAATACGACAGGAACCTGCTGGTGTACGACCCGAGGCGCGCGGAACAGCACAAGCCGCCACATTCTTCGTGGGGGGCACGAAGATATAAACAACGTTCTAAGCGCTGAGTAGTAGTAACAAATTATATTTTTCTAGCGGAACTATCGGACTGCTACCCTTAGGTTAAATTTATATTCTTACACAAAGCAGCACAGTGAATGAATGAAAATATAGATGAAATAATAACTGGAACCCTATTAGGCGATGCTAGTATCTACTTCAATAATTATGACTACAGAAAATATTTAGGTTATAAAC
>JACQOB010000031.1 GCA_016202745.1 Candidatus Aenigmatarchaeota archaeon
AAGTATCTCCACATTTCGCGTGGCATCCCCTTCGACCCTGAACAAGACAGTTGTGGTCACTATTGCAACTATGTTGACCTGCTGCTCGCCAAGGCCCCCGCTTGCCGCGGGCTTGGGGGAAATCGTGATGGTGTGGTAGCCTGGTTCCGCATATTCAGGCACGTTAAGGATGAAGCTCACCTCGCGCCAGCCTGTTATGAACCCCCCCTTTGTCTTTACCTGGCCTTCGCCCGGTATCAGCTCAACCGGATTCTCGACAAAATTAAGCCAGCCCGATGCGTCCTGCTCCGAATACTCGCCTATCAGGTCCCTGTAATCGTCCCTGACAAAGAAATCAATGCCACCCTTCTGGGATTCCAGGTTCACCAGCAGGTCAATGTCTGATGCTGTCACTATATAGAACTTCACAACCTTTGAATCGCCGGGGCTGACATCCCCTATGTCTATTACAGATGGTGACACCCCCACCTGGTATTGCTGGGCTTGTATGGCAACAGGCAGCAGAAATGGCACTAGAAAGGCCAGCAGGACTGCCAAGTAAAATCTCATACACTGTAATGGTATCTAAGCTTTAAATTCTGAATGCCGGCATGCGCCAATATTGCGCCATGGCCACCGTCACCTGCCCAGCCTCTTCTCAATCTCCTTCAGCCTCTTCTCCGAATTGCCCTTCAGCTCGTTGTAGATGTTCCTGGTGATCAGGCCTTCCTTGAATTCCCTTTCCAGGAGAGAAAGGACCCTCATGACCTTGTCCCGCTCGGCCGCGAGGGCCGCCTTGTCCGCTTCCTCCTCCCCCTTTGCTGTCTTCACAAGCTCCCGCGCCTTCAGTATGTGGGGCTTCACGAACCTGCCAATCTTCTCGTTCATGCCCTTTATGTGGACTATCAGGATCACGTTCACTATCACGAGTGTCAGTATTATCAGTGCAATCTGCCACAGCGGCACTATCTGCGCCTCCAGTTTAAGCCTGAACTGGGCGTTTACCAGGATATCATTTATCTTGCTCACCAGGCTGATGGCGGTGAGTATGTGCTCGTTGGTCTTGTCAAAGTCCTCCCTGTCAAGGCTTTCCTCCGCCTGCCTGACCTCCTCTTTCGCCTGCTCGAGGAGCTCTTTTGCATTGCCTGTTTCCTTGCCGCTCTTGTCGGCAAAGTCGATCTCGATCTCAAGCCGGTTCAGTTCCTTCTTCAGTTTCTGGATTTCGCTTGCGAGCAGCTCATATTGTGTGGGGAATACAGACAGCAGTATATCCTTGGAGTCGGTGGCATTGCCCGAGCCTGCTGCCGTAAGCTTCAGCGGGTAGTCGCCGGTCGTTGCCCCGACGGGCAAGTTGAGCTCGAGCAGGAATACTGAGACATTGCCCGGGGGGATGACGCTTACCGATTCCGGCTTGATGTTGAACCAGGGCGACGGTATGCCGGTAAGTATGATGTACATGCTTTGCATGACAGCGTTTCCTGTGTTCTTTACCTGGATTGGGTGTATGGACGTCCACCCCTTTACGCTCTTAATCTCCGGCGGGTAATCTGTTATCTCCAGGTTCCTGGTTCCCGTTGGCAGCTGGATTCCGCCACCGCCGCCTGCGCCCCCCCCTCCGCCGCCTCCGCCGCCGATGGTGATTATGGTGGTGGGCAGCGTCCCTGTCTGGGTGCTCTGGACAATGTCAAACGTGATGTTTGCAAATATCGGCGGCCTTATCGTATCCATTGTGAGCTTGGCGTTAAGGGCGGCCAGGCCAAGCTGCTGGTTGGGGAAGATGAAGGCGCTCCTTGTAATTGTGGAATTCGTCTGGGAAGGCGAGAACAGCACCTCCGAGGAGGAAAACCAGGTCGTGTTCTGCTGGGTCACCCACAGGTCAAGGCCGACGTCCTGCCCGACATCCCCCACATTTATTATTGTGACGAAGAAATCAAGGAAGTCTGAGGGTGCCACTTGCTGGTCAATGAGCGTCAGCTTAAGGTCGAAGTTGCCCGAGGAGACCCTGAAGGCCACGGGCTCCTTTGTTGAAAAGCTTCCCTTGGTTATTGTAAGTTCCCCTATGTAAGCGCCAAGCTTTGTGTTCACGGGCATTGTGAAGTTGAACGTGTAGAAGCCGAGGGACCTGTTTGCCATGCCAGGCGTTGACTTGTTTGCCGAGATGTAAATTATGCTGTCCGGGTCGTAAACGGTGAGATTGATTGTGTCAGGGTCCACAGGAGTCCCGAAGGGCTCCGTGAAAACCATGCCGAAATTCATCAGGTTGTTAGGGAACCATGCAACAGAGGTCACTATACTTGCCCGCAGTCCGCCTACCGTCACCGCCTGCACAGTGAAGTTAACGCTGGTTGTATTGCTGACTGTCACATTGGTGATGGTGTCATTGAGGACTGTTGAAGCGCTCAGGGTGTACGTGCCCAATGGCGCATGTGATGGGATTATAAACAGCGGCTGCAGCGGCGGGGATGATACGGTTCCCTGGCTGTTTGTGGTGAACGTCTGGTTGTATGTTATGTTCTGCGTTGAGTCAGTGATTGAAAGGGTCACGTTAAGTCCCGCAAGCGCATTCCCCTGGAAATCCTTTATATTGTAAAAGATGGAGCCTGTATCCCCCTGGAAATATATGGATGCAAGGGCCGACAGCGCCACCACAGGGCCTACACTCACCAGGAAGCTGGAAGCCTTTGTCGTATTTGCATTCGTGTTGTCCTGCGCGAAGATTGTCAGCGTGTAATTGCCGCGCTGGGTGGTGTTCCCGACAGTGGCATTCGGGTAGGGGGCATCCCATATGGACAGGTTTCCGGAGGTAAGCGTGTTGTTCAGGAATATTGTGTGGTTTGTTCCGTTGGGGAGGGTGATATTGGCCAGCACCCGCGCCATGCCTGTGCCTGACCTATCGGTAACATTGGCAGTTATGTTAACCGTCCCGTTCTGCAGGATTGAATTGTTTGAAAGGGTTATTGAACTGACCAGGGGCGCTATGAATGGCACGAGATGTATTGCCAGCGCCGCGTTGTCAGGCGTTGTGGTTGCGTTCAGCGCATCCACTGTGTATATTGTATCGTAGAAATCCTTTGGCACGCCTGTTACGTTATAGACCACCGCAAAAATGAATGTTGCACTGGAGTTGACTGTGAAACTGGTCACGTTGACTGAAGTGAAGTTCCCTGATGCAGGGGTTATGTTGAAGGTTATCTGGGCATTGCCAGTGTTTGTGATTGTTATGTTGCATGCATTGGCTGCATCAGGGGATTCCACCTTTGTGCATTCGGTGGGCGCCATTGTCCAGGAGGAATTGGATGGCACGGTTATGCCCAGGGTGAGCATGTCAAAGCCGCCATTGGAGCTTGTCACGTTTATTGTCCCATTGTACTGGCCTGAGGGGAAATTGGCAGGAACAGTCGCGTTGACGAGCACTGTCTGGTTTGTGCCAGCCGCCAGCGATGAGATGTTTGCCGGCGAGAATGTTATCGTGAAATTTGGCAGGCCTGTCACATTGAAGGTCACGTTAGTCAGGTTGTCGTTGCCTGCTGACACGGCTGTGAAGTTGCCCGCTGTCATGGTGGTCCCAGCTGTCACATTACCCGAGATCAGTGCTTCAGGGACAGATAGCTGTGGATTGGAGGATACGTTTATCGAAAGCGTAGCAAGGGCTGATGATATTGTGCCGTTCAGGTTTTCCCACAGTACAGTATAGTTCACAATATATGTGCCAGCCTGGGTCTTGCTCACAACAGTCACATTGAATATGCCCACACACGACTGTCCAGGTGTTATATTGCCGCACGATTGCAGCGTGGTGTTTGCTGTGATGTTTGCCGGTGATGAAACCGTTATGTTAGCAAACCTTGCCGTTGAGTTGCCTGTGTTTGTCGCATTGATTACAGAAGTGGTATTCTGGCCGCTTGCCTGCGTTATCTGCGTGGCGTTGAAAGCGGACTGCTGAATCGAAATGCCTACCGATGTCGAATTGGGCACCGTTATGTTGAGAGTCAGGGTGTCAAAGCCGCCATTGGAGCTGGAAATATTTATGGTTCCACTGTAATTGCCTGCAGGGAAATTTGCCGGGACGGACACGTTTACCTGCACGGGCTGGTTTAAGCCGGCGGCGAGGGTGGATATGTTTGCGGGCAGGAATGTTATAGTGAAGTTGGGCAGGCCTGTGGCATTGAATGTGATGTTCGTTAGGTTGTCGTTGCCCTCTGACTGGACTGTGAAGTTGCCCGCGGTTTTCATCAGACCGTCGCCCACAGTGTCACTTAGCAGCGTCTCGGGGACTGACAGCTGGGGGTTTGAGGAGACGGTAACGTTTATCTGCGTCTGGTTTGTGCCCAATGTCAGGTCAGGGTTTGTCCAGTTGGCCGTGACATTCACAATGTAGTTTCCTGGCACGGTCTTGTTTGCTATCGTGATGCTGAAGGCGCGTATGCATGACTGGGTAGAGGGCAGGTTGCCGCATGACTGTGCTGTCGCGTTTGCTGTCCAGTTTGTGGGCAGGGAGAGGGATATGTTTGAACCGGATCCAGTACCGTTGCCGGTGTTTGTGATGTTAACTGTCGCATTTAAGCTCTGGGAGGTGTTTTGTGTTACTTGGGTTGCTGTGAAGGTGGAGGGTGTTGCGTTAACTGAGATGTTTGTGGTGGGGTTTTCCACAGTGAAATTGTCAATGTCAAAGCCTGTATTGCCTGTTTTTGTGGCTGTGCAATTGAGCGTATAGGTCCCCGTTGTCAGGTTTGCGGTGAAATTGATCTGGTAGGTGCCGTTGTTATGGTCGGTAATATTGGTGACCGGCGTTGAGCCTGCATAAAGGCAGTTCAGGGAGGCCCCCGCAATGCCGGTGTCGTTCCTGAATGTGTTCACAATTATGCCCGCCCTCACGATCTGGTTGACCAGGACAACAGGGGTAATCATCCCCTGGCTCACCGTGTAGTTGCTGGTGACATTGAAAAGCTTCGAGCTCTGGTTAAGCAGGTTGCGGTCGGTATCATATTCCCTTATTGTCAGGTTCCATTCGCCTGTAACATCGGGTGCAGTGAGGTTGAAGAACCTTGAGAACAGCTGGTCGCCGGCTATCCTGTCGCCGCTGATGCCAGTGTCGTTAAGCTCGATTGTCTGGTCATCACCGGGCGCGGCAGTGCCCATGTCAAGCGTCGCATTGACAAAAACCACAATGTCGTTTATGTCGAACGTGCCGTTTGCGTTGCTTGTCACATTCACGGCTTCCCCGCGGTTGTACACGGGGAAATCAGTTCCAGGCGTGATCCCAACCATCCATTCCTCAAGAGGCTGCGTCACGACAACCGCGGGATTCACCAGCGCATTCTTGAGGGCTTCAACGAAATTGTCGTCCGCAGTAAGGTCATTGAAGTATATGACTGCTGTTTCTGTAATTGATGCGCTTGCAGGTATTTGTGTGGCGTTAAGCCCGATTCCTATCCTCGACGGCTGGCTTGTGTTGTCGGCTGAGAAGTTCTGGGTGCCCGATTCATTCACGTTAATGTAGGCCACTATGTTGGAGCCCGAGCAGGATCCCCTGACCCAGGAGCCCGGCTCTGTAAGGTTGTTCGCAAACAGCACACACCCCGCTCCCAGCGCGCGGGCCGCGTCAAATGCCAGCGCGCCGCCGAAGGTTGAATTTCTGGCTATCGCGCCCGAGCCGTTCATGTTTGTCATGTTTTGCTCAATCCTGATCCAGGGCGAGTTCCTGTAGAAGGTGTATGTCTTGGTCACCCGTGTCTGGTTTGTCTTCTCCGTGGTGTTGAATATCACTTCATCACCCTCCTGCCTCACCACAATCCTGACCGAGCCGTTTGTGAAAGATGCGTTGCCGCGCAGGTCAAAAGTGAGGTTGTGGGTGGCATTGCTGTATTCCATGTATTCCACGGCGCGCTCGCTGATGGGCCTGTTGAAGATGACGCTGTTCGGCCCGCTCACCCGGAAAAGGCCGGATGCGTTCTCCCCGCGGTTGGTGTCCACGTCCCACTGGAACTGTGAGTTGTTCACCTGCGCCCTCTGGCCTGTCCAGGAATATTCCAGGTCTGTTGTGTATGTGGTGTTGGGCTTGAGGCCGTTTCCAATGGTGTCGAAGTAGAGGAAGAAGTTCCTGACAGTGCCCTGCAGGTTTGTCCCGTTAAGGGAGAAGCTGAGGGTGCCGATGGCGTTAGTGGTGCTGTTGTAGCCTGAACGCTTGTCAAACTGGCTGGTGAATTCCAGAAGCACGTTGCCCGTTGAATTGTATTCAACCAGCCTCGTGGAATTCTCGTCAAATGTCCCTGTCCTGTTAAGCTGGCTGAGGAGGGCGGTGAAATTCAGCTCCACCTCGATTGGCCAGTCAGTCCTGCCGTGGCCGGACATGTTGATGTCTATCCCTGTCCTGTAGTGCCAGCTGCTGTTCCACCACTGGGCCGGGCTTACCGTATTGACTTCGGCTGTGTATAGAGACAGCACTGCCAAAAACACCGCTGCACACACCAGCACACGCATTTCAAGCCTCATCATACCTCACGAATTCTCAAGCATCTGCCTCGTCTTCTCATAGGCCTCCTTGCTTATGAGGCCCTTGTCAAGCGAATCCTTCAGGTCGGAAAGCAGCTTCTCCTTTCTTGTCTGTTTTTTTTCAGGAGGCTGGCTTTCCCTGGGCTTCTGCCCCGCCGGGGTTTCCTGTTTGGGTGTCGCCGGTTTGGCGGGAACGGCCTCTGCCTGTTTATTGCCCGCCGGCCCCGCTTTTTCAGGCTGTTGCGGAGGCTGGTCTTTCCCGCCATCCGTTTTCTGGCCAGCCACAGTAACGTCCTTCTTTTCCCCTTCTTTCTGGCCGGGCCTTGCGGCTTCCTTCTGCGCTGCCGCATCCTGCTGGACATCCTGCCAGCCGATCTTCTGCCACTCCTTCTTCAGGTGCTCCTCAATGTCCGCAAGCTTCTGCAGGTTTGTCTCCCTGGCCTTAAGGTATTCCTTCCTCGACAGGCTCTTGCCCTTGTAGGCCTTTTCAAGGGAGGCGAGCAGCGTCTCTATGTCGTCCCTGTCCTTCTTGAGCGACTGTATTGTATCAGGGAGCTTCAGCCTGACGACGGGTATTATCATGTCTATCAGCTTGCCAACCTCCTCCAGCTTGCCGGACAGGCCCGCTATATCCGTCTTCATGAGGTTGAGATCCTCCTTCTGTACGTACCCCTCGAGCTTAATTGTCAGGCTGTCCACTGATTTCAGCATGTCCTTCACCAGCTCGTCCATCGTGTCCTGCTTTGTCTTGTAGAGGAGGAATTCCTCAAGGTTCTTGTTAAGGTCTATGAATATCTTCTCAATCTTGTCGGAAAGCCTGTCGATCCTCTTTGCCGTATCGCTGACCATCTGCGTCTTCCTGGCCATTTCCGTGTTTATGGAGGCCACGTTCTCCAAGCCGCCGATGCTCTTTATAAGGGCCTGGGTGCCGGCGGCTGTCCGCGACACCTCGTCAAGCTTCTTCTCGATCTTCTCCAGCCTGACGTCATCCTGTGCTAGTGTCTTGTCCCTCTTGCTGAATTCCTTTGCGATCTCCTGCGGCTTTATCTCATTGACCAGTTCCTCCATCTTCTTCAGCTTCATCTCCTGCTGGGAGGCAGCGCCCTCCCTCTGGAAGACAAGGGACCTTATCTCGCCTATGTTTTCAGTGATCCTCTGAATCCTCTCGTCAGTGGCCTGCCTTCCCTCCTTGAGGGCGTCTATAAGCGCCTTGAGCCTTTCCGTCTCTATCTTCAGCCTGCTCTCCATCAGCTCCTTCTGCAGGCTTTCAAAGGCAGCTGACACCTGCTGCTGGGTGGGCGCGGCTGCCTGCTGGGTTGGTGGGCGCGGCTGCGCTGCTGAAGGCGGGATTTCTGCGGCGGGTGCGGGTGTCGCTGCGGCTCCGGTTTTCGGCGGCTCTGAGTATCCCCACTCCTGCAGCAGCTTGACCACTTCTGCGAGCTTCTTCTGGTTCTTCTCCTTTCCCTCCTTGTAGCTCGCCTCGGATACGCTCGCTTTCCTGTACTGGTCCTCCAGCATTTCGAGGAAGTTCTCAACATCCTTCTTTGTCTGGGCAAGCTCATCCAGGCTTAGCTGGCTGAACTCCCCCTCCTTTCCGCCCTTCTTCTCTTTACCTGCCATGATACCACCCCAAGATTATTAACATGCTCATGATCCCTCCATCGCCTTCAGCCTGCTCTCAACTGATTCCAAGTAGGTCTCTGACATCGCGAACAGCCCCTGCTTCATCTTGTCCTTTGCCATGTTGAGCTCAAGCTCTATGTCGTAGGTGTCGGTTCCCTTCGCCTTCAGGGCCTGTACCCTCTGGTCCACCGCGTCTATCTTGTCCCTCACCCGCACATAGGAAGCCAGTTCCTCCTCTGTCAGCCTCTGGGTGTCATGAAGCAGCGGCCTGAAGGCTATGAACCACGGCTTGCCGTCATTGTATTCCGCATTCTGGAAAAGGCCTGTGCCAGTGGTCAGCTTGACAACCTTGGACGCGTAATCAATGCCGAACTTGCCCTTGACCCTGTTGATGTCGCCGTTGTATTTCGTCCTGAGCTGTATCTCGTTGGCTATGTTTGCCCTTATTGCGCCCT
>JACQOB010000021.1 GCA_016202745.1 Candidatus Aenigmatarchaeota archaeon
GCCGCTAAGAAGCTGCGCGAACTGCCTGCCCAGGCAGTGGTTGCACACATACCTCTCCTCCATGATTCTCTTTGCAAGGTCCATAAGCATAGAACTAATTGGCCGTGGCGTATTAAAACGCTTAACCCACTATCTCTATCCTGTTCCCTGTCGCTTCAGACAGAAGCTGCTCAAGGTTTTTCCTGATTGCCGAAGCCCGTGCCTGCAGGCGCGTGATCTCATTTTGCGCCCTCTCCTGCTCCACGTCCAGCCTCCGGCCTTCCTTCCTGAGGTATGATGCCGCCTCTTCGGCCTTCCTTTTCCTTGCAGGATAATCCGACGCCTCAAGCTCCCTGTGCACACCCTCCTTTTTCCCGGCAAGCGCCATGTATTCGCTTCTCCTGGCCAATACTGAAGGCTGGAGGGAAAGGAATTCGGCAACCTTTTCCCTGTCTTTCTGCCTCATGTCCACCCCGGCCGCCGCCAGTCCCTCCGTGATCATCCCCAGGCTTTTCTCGTCCTCAAGCAGCATTGAAAAAGGGTCGTCCAGGTAAGATTTTATCGCTTTTGTCCTGGTCTTGTAATTGAGCCTCTCAAGCGGTTTCCTGATGATGCTGAGGGTGAGGGTGATATTGTTCTTTATCGACAGCATCTGCCTGCCAATCTCATCAGCCGACAGGGCCAGATTCTCATACTCCCTGGCGGCATCGCCAGTCGAAAGCTTGTCGAGGTTTGATGCCGCCTCGTCCAGCTCTGCCCTTGCCTTTTGGGCTGCCCTTTTCAGGTCCTCCAGGCCGGCAGACAGGGACGACTGCCTTTCCGATATGGAAGCGGCTTCCCTCAAAGATGACTGCAGCTCCCCGTATGCCTTCAGTATCCTTGCCTCCCCGCCCAGGAACGAGGCCAGCCCGCTTATTGACTTCCCGACCTGCTTTATTCCTCCCGCCAGGGCAGACCCCTCTTTTTCGAACATGTTTGTAAGGACATAGAACATCTTTGGCGACATGCTGCCCAGCTCAGCATAGGCCTGCTTCATCCTGTCGTGGAAATCGGCAATGTCGCCGTATGCGGGCTCCGGAGGCAGCACAGGCAGGCGCGAAATAATGTTCCTCGCCCTGCTGATGTAGGGGTCCCTGACCGTCCTTATGGCGGCATCAAGCCTCTTGTCGGTGGGGGCAGAAATCTTTTCTATTGGTTTGAGGGACTGGCCGACAACTCTGAAGGAATATGTGATATCCTCTGAAAGCTTTCTTGACAGGGCCGCGGCCTTCATCATCCTGTCGGTGTTCCTTGAGGCGAACCAGCCTGCCAGGCTGTCACGCGGGACACGCTCAATTGCTGCAGCAGGGGTTTCCGTCTGCCTGCGGAATATGTTCAGGCGCATGCATGAGAATTGGATGCGGGTTATAAATCCTCAGTACGGCTTAATGTACTGCGGCAGCACGTAAAGGCCAAGCGCCGCCCCGATGACAAGCCCCAATATGAATATTACGAGCAGCTTATACTTCATGCGAATCCTCCTTACTCTATCACAAGCGGTATTGATGATTTCAGGCCCTTCAGGTTGTCCTCGAACTTGTCCAGCTTGTCGATGACCTTCTGAAGGTCCATGTTCTCGAAGCTTTCCTCAAGGAACTGCATCTTTGATTTCAGCGCCTCAATGTCCCGCATCATGCCCTTCAGGTCTGTCTGCTTTATCTGCTTCTCAAAGGCCTCTGACCTCGTGACAAGTTCCTGCAGCGTCCTGAACTCCGTCTCCGTCTTTTCCCTCAGCTCGTTGTTTTTTGAGAGGCTGGTCTTGATGGCGGTGTTTATCTTCTCAAACTGCTTGGCGAATTCATTCCTGATGTTGTCAATGTCAAGCGACTCGTTTTCCTTCTTCCAGCTGTAGACCTCGCCCATCCTGGCCCTGAGAATCTCGATCTCCTTCTGGAGTTTTGGGTCCTGCTGCGGGCCAGCTGGCTTATGGGGATTCGGTTCACCCTGCCTGGATGGCGGGGGTGGCGGCGGGAGTTTCGATTTCTTTGGCATGGTTGGCACCTTATAATCATTGCATTAGCAGGGCTAAATAGCCTAGAATTCCCTGCTTACTGTCTTGCACTTGAGCCAGTTTGTAATGCTGACTTTCTTCAGAGTGCCGGTGATGTCTGAGGTGATGTCGGCCTCCAGTATTGCGCTCTGCCCCGGCTTCAGTACGTTTTCGCCTGTCCTCTGGGTCGCGGCCGTGACATCCAGCTGCATTATATCGGGACCGGTTGCGGTATCCAGCAGAATCTCCAGGGCGAAATCATGCAATTCCACAGCACCAGCGTTCCTTATTGAAGCCCTCAGGTAATCAGTTGGATCGGCAAAATTCCACTCCACGCCGCTGTTGCCGATACCAAAGTCGGTGGAGAAGTCGTAGGCAGCGTTTCTGCACCGTATCTCCCTTTCCGCGTCGCTCAGCGTCTGGTTCGCGGACCGCGTGGACAGGTTGAGCATGTAAGGCCCGATTAGGGCTGCGGCGCTGAATATTATCGCTATGAGTATCACGGTGGCTATAAGCGGCGACACCCCTTTCATGTCATCCCCCCTCCACCGTCAGGAAATCCGCCCCTGACTCAAGCGTGAAGTTTATGTAATAGTCCGCTGAGGACGAGTCCATGAATGCGGACACGGTCGCATAAGGCAGGTTGTCGCCAGGTGTTTCCAGGGTTGTAAAGCCGTCGCCCGATGAGCTTCCCCCATCGACTGATATGTCCAGGACAGCATCCATGTCCCTGTTAATGTCTTTGTTGTGCACCTTGAACAGCAGCTGGCTGGTGCTGTACGCGGTCATGGGATCCAGCTTCCTTATGCTCACCTTGAGGCGCGCGTTTTCCAGCACATAAACTTCCGTCCCCCCGTCAGATTCATTATAGCCGCTGACATCAAGGTTGGCGCCAAACACCAGGTTGCCTATCTTCTGCTGGCTTCTTGGGGTTACCACCGGCGCATCAGTGTTAAGCTCCCATGTTATTTCATCCCTGGCCGAGTCCACCTTCAGCTTGCCAAAATCCAGCGAGAGGAATATCGACCTCTGGCTGCCCTTGCCACCGGAGGCCACGTCCTGCACTATGGAATCAAGCTGCGCGAAAGCCGCCTTGGTCCTGTCCACCACGCTCGCGGCCTGTATCTTCTTTATCACCGGCACGCCGGCCTGGTATATTATCACGACTGCTGTTATGGTTATTGCGAGGAAAAGTATGCCGGAAATGAGCGCTATGCCTTTCTCCATTTTTAATTATTGGGGGCGATTTTTAATAAAGGGACTTTTCCTATCCACCAAGTGGATCGGCCTGTTGTCGGTGTCTCTCAATACTGCCATATGCCCGTGATCAGTCCGCTCCGGCTGTTTGTGCAAGTATTCGGTTCCTACTCTTCTAACAATTTCATGAACATCGGGCACCTCTATCCCAATAATTGGCACATTAGCAGCCTGCTTTGCGGGGTATAGTTCAAGGGTTACATCGCCTATTTTGCAGGAATAATGTTTTGGCCCGATGCCGTGCTTTTCTTCCGCAAAATCAATATCCAGCATGGTCTCATAGAAAGTTCTCAGCCTGTCTATATCTGGAGAGTGTAGCACAATATAGTCCAGCCTGGCGCGCGTCTCCATGGATAAAATTATATTATGAATTAAAATACATCATGGCTCACTGCCCGTCGCTTCGCCACCAGCTTATCCTCTCGTGGCACGAATTGCAAAGGGGCTGCTTGCTTTGCTCGCCCCTGATGTGCAGTTCCCTTATCCTTGAGTATTCCGGGCCGTTCCAGACCTGCGCAACCGTCTGCTTCCTGACGTCCCCAAGGATGACCTTCCCGTCATAGTCAAGGCAGCACAGGGCCACCCTTCCGTCAGCGAGGACGTTGAAATCAAACCAAAGCCGCCTGCATGGCGTCTGCGGGACCGCCGAGTTCAGGACATAAAGCGGGTTGTTTTCGCCTGTCTGGCCCGCCCAGTCGTGAGCCGTGGTGGTCGTCACGACGTCCGCAAGCTTCCTGAACCTGTCTGCAAAATTCCTGGCTTCATCAATATTGTTCTTTGAAACCGTCATGTGCAGCTCCACCCTGGGTGACCTGTAGCCGCCAGCCTTCCTCATTTCCAGAAAGCGGGTTATGTTGCCCACGACTGTGTCAAAGTTCAGGTTGACCCTTATCTTCTCGTAAACCTCCTTGGTGATGCCGTCAAGGCTGAATATCACCTCGTCGAGACCTGATTCAAGGAGCGCCCTGGCCTTCTCCTCGGTCAGCAGTGAGCCGTTGCTGAAGAACCTCGTGCCCTGGATGCCCTTTTCCTTGGCGTATTTTATCCTCTCAAAAATCATTGTGTCAAGCAGGGGCTCGTTGGTGGCGTTCAGCTGGAACCTTTTCACGTCGTGGCCAACGCACTGGTCAACTATCCTCTTGTACAGGTCCATGTCCATGAAGGCCTTTGGCCTGGTCATTGACGGGTACGGGCACATCGTGCACCTTGCGTTGCATGTGTTGATCGTTTCTATAAGCAGCCCGGGGGGGAAGGTGTTCCTGTTGCTGATCTTGCTGTCTATCCTCCTCCTGTATGCCAACGCTACCAGCGGGTTCCCGGCAACAGCCGGGCTTTTCGCTATCCTGCGCACAGCCTGTATGCCCCTGAGTTTCTGATACATACCAGCCCTTAGATTACTTGAACTATGGGTTTTTATGGGTTTATCTTTATAACCATATCCCGGGTTTTATGTAATAGGCGGTACTATGAGGATACTACACGTTGTCCAGCATTTCTGGCCCTGCTCGGGCGGTGTGGAGGTGTACCTCTATGAGCTGTGCAGGGAGCTCATCAGGCGGGGCCACACAAGCGATGTCGCCTGCTTTGACACGTGCGTTTATGACGTGAGGAAGCTGCCGCGCAGGGAGCTTGTGGAAGGGATAAACATATACAGGTTCCCTTACATCAACCTGAAATACTATAAGATGTCCTTTGCCGTGCTGAAGCTGCTCAAGGTGTATGACGTAATCCACATCCATACGCTTGGGTTCTTCTCAGACCTGCTGGTCCTCACAAAGCCGCTGCATGGCAAGCCGCTTGTGCTTTCAACGCACGGCGCAATGTTCCACACCAGCAAATTCAGCCTGCCGAAGAGCGTGTACTTTTACGGGTGGGACAGGCTTGTCCTCAAAGGCATCGACAGGACCATAGCTGTCAGCAGGAATGACCAGGAAATGTTCTCAAAGATAACCAGGAACATGGACTTTATCCCAATAGCATTGCATATAAGGCAGTACTCAGGCTTGAAAAGGGAGCCGCGGAGGCATACCTTTCTGCACATTGGCAGGCTGGCGAGGAACAAGGGGATAGGAAACCTGCTGAAGACAATGGCGTCCCTGAAGGCGCACATGCCTGACTTCAGGCTTTATGTTGTCGGGGACGACTGGATGGGCATAAGGAAGGGTTTTGAAAGGATGGCAAGGGAGCTGGGCATAGGCGCAAATGTCATATTCTGCGGCAGGGTTTCCGAGAAGGAGAAATTGTCACTTCTCGCAAAGGCCCAGTTCTTCGTTTCTTCCTCGGAATATGAGGGGTTTGGCATAAGCGTTGTGGAGGCCATGGCTGCAGGCATGCCCGTGATAGCAAACAACATAGAGGCGTTCAGGAATTTCATCACGCATGGTAAGAACGGCTTCCTGGTGGATTTCAGCAAGCCAGAAGAAACGGCAAGTTTCATGCGTGGCATAGCCGGGAAGGACCTGTCGCGCATATCAGCCGCCGCCAAGAGTATGGCAGGAGAGTACGATTGGGGGGAGGTCATAAAAAGGGTGGAGGCTGTGTATGAAGCCTCTGCAGGCGGGAAAGCATGAAAGTGGCTTATCTTGCGTTGTCAGAGAAGTATGGGGACCCGCACGCGGGCTTTGTGCATGCGTATGAGATGGCCAGCAATATCCGCAGGGAGGGCGTAGAAGTAAAGCTTTTCATGCAGGGCCACGCAAAACCAGCCAAGGCCGGCTTAGAGGTGGTATTGGTTGAACCCGGGAAAAGCCTTGGAATGAACAGGTATTCAGCGCAAAAAAAAGCCATAATGTCTGAACTGCGGGACTGTGAAATCATCCACGAAAGATTCCAGGTGAACCCATTTACCCTCGGCCTGATAGGCGGCAGAAAATACGTGCTTGAAATCAACGACCCGGGAATAGTTGGGGGCCTGATAAAAAGCAGGGTTTATTCCTACCTGACAAGGAAGAAGCTCAGCAAGGCCGATGCAATAATAACGCAGACCGGGACGCTGAAATCAATACTCAAGAAGATGACAAGGAAGCCGATATTTGTCGTGTCCAACGGCGTCAACACAAATAAATTCAGGCCGGGCATAAAAAGCGGCATCAGGGAGCAATTGGGGGTGCGGAAGGACGACATACTTGTGACCTATGCAGGCTCCTTCAGGGAATGGCACGGGGTCAATCAAATACCAGGAATAGCAAAACACATTTTGCAAAAAAACGAAAATGTGAAATTCCTTCTCATAGGCCGCGGGGATCTTTTTGATGAGACCGAAGCGCTTTGCAGGGGGGAGGGGAGAATAATATTCGCGGGGGCAAGGAATTATGAGGATATCCCCGCTTATCTGTCCGCATCGGATATTCTAATAGCCCCGTTTGATGCAAGCGGGCATAGGCAACTGCAGAAATACGGCTTTTGGTGGTGCCCCGTCAAGCTTTTTGAGTACATGGCATCTGGCAGGGCGGTGGTCTCCTATGGGTTCAGGGAGGTTAGGAACATAGTCAAAGGCGGTGGGCTTCTTGCCAAACCAGGCGATATTGATGATTTTGCCAATAAATTGCTTCTGCTGGTAAATAACAGGGGGGAGAGGGAAAGGATGGGCGAAAGGGGCAGGAAGATTGCAGAGAGCAGCTATGACTGGAGGCGCATGGCCGACAGGGTAGTGGAGATATATGATTCCGCCATTGCCCGTTGATAAGATAAGCTGTGGATAGGCGCTATGAAAGAAAAGGAACTGCTGAGGCTGGTAAGCGGCAGGAGGACTGCAAGGCATTTTACCAGCCATCCAAAGGTGGAGGAATTGGTCAGGCTTATAGAGGCTGCCATATGGGCGCCAAGCTCATGCAACAGGCAGCTGTGGGAATATGTCATAGTAACTGACAATAACCTGATCAGCAGGATAGACAGAATAACAAGGCAGCCCAATCCGAATTCATATTATATCGCGTGCCTGTATGATGAAACGAAGGAACTGGAAAAAGGGAAAAATGACAATAAGTGCGGGCTGCAGTCGCTGGCTATGGCAAACCAGAACATGCTGCTTATGGCAGAAGCGATGGGATTGGGGGCAAAGATCATGGGCGGCCTGAACAACCTTCAGGCAATAAAGACCGTGCTGGGCGCCCCAAGGCACCTCACGCTGGCATGCATCATCGCCGTAGGCAGGACAGATTCCAGGGACAGGCCGCCGGAAAGGAGGGACATCAGGAAATTCCTGCATTTCAACAAGATCTCAGGATATGAGAGCCATCCGCTGAGCACCAACCCGCGGGATTGGACAACAGGGCAGCTCATAGATTTCAGGGCAACCATCTTCAGGTACGGGAGCAGGACGGTTTTCAAGCGCCCCCCGGAGATTGACAGGGCCATAACAGACAACCTGGCCGCGGAAATAGGCAGGCTTGGGGGCAAATCGCTGCTTGTATATCCGTACCTGACCCATAATGCGGTTAAACTGCGGGAAAATGCAGGGCCTGCATTCCACATAATCACGTATTCAAAGGAGCTTACAAAGGAGTTCAGGGAGAAACTGGGAAATGGCGTGCGCGTCAGGGAGGGTGATGGAAGCCGCATAAGCTTCCCGCCAGGCTACTTTGACAACGTGCTTTTCATTGACGAGATAACACACATCCCGTATAAGGGAGGCATGCTGAAGGAGATATGCAGGGTAACAAAGCCGGAAGGGCGCATTTTCATAATGTTTGCCAACAAATACAGCTTGTTTGGCTTCTTAAGGAACCTTGGGGGCGGGAAGATAAACAGCTCTTACTTATGGAGGATAGGGCCGGAAAAGAGGGCCAGCCTGGGCCATATAAAGAAGCTGTTGAGGGGATCCGGCTTGGAAATTGAATCATGCAAGAGGGTCAACTTCCCGCATGCGTCCACAAACAGGAGGCACATTAACAGGATCATATGGCTGCATCACAGGGCAGCCAGGATATTCCACTTCATGTGCGAGGCGTATCTCGTAAAGGCAAGAAAGTGAGCCATATGATATTGCTGCAAAGAAGGCTGCTAAGGGCGCTTGATTACTGGGTCAAAAAACAAATGGATAACGGCAACCTGTTTGATGAAAACAGGGGGAAACCATGCCCCAGCGACCAGTATGCGTCAACCTTTTTTTCGATGGCCTGCCTGAAGGCTTACAGGATCACAGGGAACAGGTCATACCGTGAAGCGGCAAAAAAGTCCATGGAATATTTTTTCAATGCGGCAGAGGAAAAGAGGGGGCATGCTGAATTCAATGCGCTTGCGCTTGCCTGTATCCAGAATGACCCTTTCGTGCGGAAATGGTTCGGCCCTGAACTCGATCGCTTTTTCGGCAGGCTCAGCCTGGAGACCGATAAAAACAGGAACGTCTCAAACAACTGGCTCGCGATAAAACTCGTCTTTTATGCGCTGATGCGCAAAAGCGGCGGGCATGCCCATAAGGCCAGGGCTGGCGTCCTGCTGGAGAAGATACTGGCATTGCAGCTGCCTGATGGTTTGTTTGTCGATTACCCGCTCCGCCCAAAGAACGGGTTTGCCACGCCTCTTGCATACCATGCCGTATTTATCCTTATGCTTTCGTGGTACGGCATGCTGACCGGGGATGGGAGAGCCATCAAAGCCGCGCAAAGGGGCGTTGATGCCCTTTATGACATAATGGATTATGACGGCCAATGCCTGTTCTATGGCAGGAGCTTTGATTCAATATTCGGGTATTCATGCCTTTATTCCGCCCTTTGCATGCTGTTGAAAATGAAGGGTGGAAGGAAGGTGGCGGGCATGCATGCCAGGATATGCAAACTTCTTGTGGGGATGCAGATGCCCGAGGGCTGCTTTGCAATAAACCTGCTGCAGGATGGCGTGAGCGGCAGGCGCGGGTGGGACACCTACATGAATTTTGCGACTTACAATTGCTTTTCCATGGCATTGCTCTTGGAATTTGGAACGGATCCCGGGCATATGGGCTTATTACAGGAGGGGTGCACTGAGCTTAAGGAAAGCGGCTTGTTTGTGGTGAGAAAGAGGGACTTTTTTGTTGCGCTGTCAACCGGCGGGCAGTTTGCAGAAGGGCAGAGCTATTTCTTTACAGATACGCGGTATTGGGGCATGCAGGTGCTGGTGAAGAGGGTTGGAAACAAAAAAACATCAGGCTACAGGAAAATCAGGCTGGATACAACAAGACATGCACACGACCCTTCATTTTCTTCCGTGCTGTATTCCAGGAAAACCGGCAACAGGCACTTCTGCGTTCCGGTGTACGGTTCCGTGGAAGTGTCAAGGCGGGGTACCAAGATAAAAATACAAGCCGCTGGAAAGCTGAGAGTATTGGCAACAAGGAGGAAAACTGACATTATCAGGGTGTTGCATTGGCTGTCGTACAGGAAAAGCAGGCTGTTGAGGCTGTCACGGCCTTATGCGGAAATCAGGAGCACCATTGAGATTGATACGGACAATAACGGCCTCGTTAGCTATACGGCAATCAGCAGCCCCCAGTCTGATGCGGTCAACTGGAAGTATAGCACATCAAGTGCAAGCCAGCCTGCTGAGAGGAGCAGTAGCAGCGCCAGCCTTAGCGCGCCGCGGCGACGGCCGGAGTGCCTGCCGACCACGTTATGGTCGGGTCTGCCGAGTGGCGCCAGCGCGAAGGCCATGACCAGTGAAAAGAAAGGCACCAGGAAGCTGTAATACCTGAAGAAGAATACCGGCCTCAGGAGCAGGGAAAAGGCTGCTGAAGCAAGGATTGTGCTTGAAACTATCATTACAACCTCGAACATTTCCCTGTTCTCCCTGAAGGACCTGCATACGCCGTAGGCGAATATAAGGAAAGCCAGGGGGAACACGGCCAGCAGCAGCATGCCATTGTCCACCAAAGTCCCTATGTTTATGCCAGTGAACAGCTTGTAAAACAGGTAAAAGAAATTCACGTGAACCGGGAAATTCACCTGGGTTGGAACTGTCCAGAAGAAGTCCGGCCTGATTGACGTGCCTATATTATAGACATAATGGGCCCAAGGAATGAACGCCATTGCAGATGCCGCCAGCATGATTATAATGTAAGGTATCCTTGCTTTCCTTTCTTTCTTGTAATAAATCATGTAAAGCAGTTCCGCCAGCAATACGAAGACGCTGTAATGGTGGAGGTAAAGAAGCACGATGTTAAGGGCTCCAAGGGCAATATAGGAGCGCCTCCTTGACAGGTCAAGCCTGATGAGCATATATACTATTGCCAGGGTGACGAGCGTGAACAGCGCGTA
>JACQOB010000019.1 GCA_016202745.1 Candidatus Aenigmatarchaeota archaeon
TCGTTCGCCTTGCAGGCTCAACATATAACATCGATCAAGAGGGAACTTCCTAAAATCGCATATGCTATCCAGCCCTCTCGAAGCCGACCTCAATCCTTGTTTCCTCGAATCCAGGTGCTTATAAAACTTATAGTCAAGAATTCTTATGGCAGCAAAAAGCCTTGGGAAAGTATATATTCGCACAAGCAGTGATGAGATAGGGGAATTAATACAACGTAATGGAAAGGTTGTATTTCTCTATGGTGGAACAGATAAATTACTGGACTTCCTGAATCAGGAGCGTGGCAATTGTCCGGGGCTTACAGAGGGTCCAACTGTGGCAGAACAACTTGGTTTTAGGGGGCTTCCAAATTATGGGGAACTAAAAGGTAGAATAGACAGGTACTATCCAGAATGGTTGAGGGGAGAGTTACGGTAACAGGGCTTTAGCTTACTTCCCCTTCTCGAACCCCACTTCAATCCTTGTCTGCTCAAAATCGAACGTGCCCTTGGGGTGCTTGATTGCCCCTAAAATTATTTTGTCTGCCCCTGTCCCTGCCCTGAGGTCATCCTCCAGGGTTCTTATCCTTTCCTCAGTCCCCTTGTCTGTCTCCAGCTCAAGGATTATCTTTTCTTTTACGTCATAGCCAGCCTCCTTCCGGAGCGACTGGATGAAGCGCGTCAGCTCCCTCAGGAACGCGTCCTCTTTCAGGACCCCGCCGAGCCTTATTTTCCCGGACGGGAAGTCCTTTGCGTCATTGAGACTTTTGGCTAGTTTTATTTCTCTTGCATTGCCCAGGGATTTTATTATATTGCCAAGGTTCTTTACGGCAGCCTCATCTTCGCGGCTATTCAGCTGGATGGACACGTCGGATACCGGCCACCTCAGCTTTATCTTCTCCTCGTTCCTTGCTGCATTGATTGCCTCTATTATTTCCTTCACTTTCTCCATTTCTTTCTCCATCTTTTCATCAGTATTTTCGTGTTCGGGCCACGATGTCATATGGACGGATTCCACGTGACTGCCGGCGATGTTATCGCCGGACTTGTAGAGGTCGAGGTATATTTTCTCCGCCAGCAAAGGTATTGCAGGCGCAAGCATGCGAATCACCCTGTCAAGCACGTACAGGAGAGTGAATTGCGCGGCAATCTTGTCATCGCCGGAATGCCATGGCGATACCCTGGAGCGGATTATCTTGATGTACCACCTTGAGAGGTCATTCAGCATGAAATCCGAAAGCAGGCCTATCGCCGAATGCAGCGAGCTGTTCCTCCCGTGCTCCTCAGCGCGGGCCGCAATTGTATTGATCCTGCTGATTATCCACCTGTCTTCTGTTTGTAAAGTTTTTGGTTTTGCAGCTTCGGGGGAATAGACACCTTTATCGGCGTATGTTTTCACAAAGATGTAAGTGTTCCACAATATGTTGAATGCCTTGTTCACGTCAGAAACGCTTTCCCAATTGAAGTAGAAATCGTCCCAGGGAGCGCTGTTCAGCAGGTAGTAGCGCATTACGTCCCTGCCGAATTTCCCAATCACGTCCTCGGGGCCAATCCCGGTGCCTTTGGATTTGGACATCTTGCCGCCCCTGGCGTCAAGCACGAACCCGTGTAGGATTATAGACTGGAAAGGGGACCTGCCGAATGCCATGGTGCTTGTGATTATCTGCGCGTTCCACCAGCCCCTGAACTGGTCTGGCCCTTCTATCTGGAGGCTGGACGGCCATAATTTCTCAAAAAGGTCCTTCTTCCTGGGGTATTCCAGCGATGCCCAGGTGCAAACGCCGGCGTCAAACCAGACGTCCAGCACATCCCTTATCCTGGCCATTTCGCCATTGCACTTGCGGCACTTCAGCTTCACCGCGTCTATTGCAGGCCTGTGGAAGTCCACCTCATGCGCCAGTCCTGACTTTCTCTTGAGTTCATCAAGGGAGCCGATCACCTCTATTGCGCCGCACGGGCACTCCCAGATGGGGATAGGCGTGCCCCAGTACCGCTGCCTGGAGACTGGCCAGTCGCCGAGGTTCTCCAGCCAGTCGCGGAAACGCTGTTTTGCCCACTTGGGGGACCATTTCACTGATTCATTGAATTCTATAAGCTTGTCGCGAATGGCTGTTATCCTGAAGAACCACTGCGGTATGCTCAGCTGGAGCAGGGGGGTGCTGCAGCGCCAGCAGGTGGGGTATTCGTGAACTATTGTCTCCCGCTTGAGCAGGATGTTGCGCTCCTCAAGCGCCTGCATTATTTCCTTGTCGGCAGACTTGACGAACCTGCCTTCCAGCCACTGGCCGGCGTCTTTTGTGAACGTGCCGTCCTCATTGATTGGCGAAAGCATTGGAAGCCCCGCTTCCTTTCCAACCAGGTAATCCTCAAGCCCGTGGCCTGGTGCCGTGTGAACAAGGCCTGTTCCGTCTTCCAGGGAAACATACCTTGCTGAAAGGACGACCTTGTGCGCGTTTTTTAAATCCTGCAGTTGCGGGACCAAATCCTTCAGAGGGTGGTCATATTGCGTCCCTTCCATTTCTTTCCCCTTGACGGTTTTCCTTATTTTGTAATCAGACGTTCCTATCTTTTCCATTACCTTTTCCACCAGCTCTTTAGCTATGACAAGCGTTTCGCCCCCGGCCTCAACAAACGAATATTCAAAATCAGGGTGCGCCATTATTCCCGTGTTGGAGGGGAGGGTCCATGGTGTCGTAGTCCAGATGAGAAGATGTTCATTGGGCCTTCCCCTTATCGGGAACTTCACGTATACGGATGGGTCGCTCAATTTCTTGTGCTCTATCTCATTGTAGGACACGGCAGTTTCACATCTGGGGCAAATATGAACAGAATATCTGTCCTTATATAACAAACCCTTCTCAAAGGCCTTCTTGAAGGTGAACCACGTGCCCTCGATGTAATGGTTGTCCAGAGTCAGGTAAGGCCTCTTCCAGTCCATCCAGACTCCCAGGTTGGCGAACTGGCCGTTCATTACGTCTATGTACTTGGTTGCGAATTCCTTGCATTTTGCGATGAACTGGCTGATGCCGAAGGCTTCGATGTCCTTCTTGTTCCGGAAGCCCAGCTCCTTCTCGACCTGGTATTCGATGGGTGTCCCGTGGGTGTCGTAGCCGGGCTGGTCACGCACGTCATAACCCAGCATCCTCCAGAACCTGATGTACGCATCCTTAAGGATCTTGTTCCAGGCGGTTCCCATATGGATCGAGCCTGAGGCGTATGGCGGGCCGTCAATGAAATAGAATGGCGGCCTGCCTGCGGAGGCCTGCTTCACCTTCTCATAAATGCGGTGCTTTTCCCAGTATTCAAATATCTCCTGCTCCACCTGCCTGGGATTGTAGGCTGATTGCATGGTAACAAGAATTATTGGGGGGGGATTATATTTAAGAATCAGCCAGAGGCCCGCATTGGCCTGTCGGGCCTGTCGCCGGTTATGCAGTAGGTGCACAGTGATCCCCGCGGATATCTTATGGCCCTGAGCATGCCATCCAGGGATAGATAATGCAAAGCGTCCGCACCAATTGCCTCTCTTAACCTTTCCACAGAACCATCATGTCTCCTTATTGCGAAGTTGTCTGTCACGGGCATGTCAACGCCATAAAGGCAGCCCGTATGCTTCCCGCCCGACATGCCTATCGGCGGCGTGACAGAGGCAAAATATACCTTCCTTGCACCTACAGCCCTTGCCTTCCTCACGGCATCGTCGCTGACATTGCCCCTGACGATGCTGTCATCTATGATTAGCACAGCCTTGCCAGTCAGGTCTATTTTGGGCCGGACGGCAAGGTTTCTTTCTATTGAGGCTGACCTTTCATGCGAATGGCCGAGCATGAAAGACCTTTCATCCTCGTCTATCTTGTAGAAGACGGGCAGGAAAGGTATCTTGGTCGCGTTTTCATATCCCAGGGCGCATGGCTCTGGCGCTTTTGGCACGTATGTGACCATATCCACATCATCCGGCCTGAACTCCCTTGCAAGCTCTTCACCAAGCCTGTATCGCACATTCCTCACCTTCCTTCCACCAAGGACGCTGTTTGGGTGGGCCAGGTAGTTGTACTCGAAGAAGCAGAAATGCTGTTCCGGGGGAACCACCTGCTTTGAATCAAACCCCCCGTCCCTCTTTATGTAGATGACCTCGCCGGGGTTGACCTCCCTCAGGGGTTCGCCGCCTATCTCCCATATCGCGATGTCTTCTGAGGCGGCGAGGATCTTGCCATTCTTTTCCCCTATCCACAGCGGCCTTATGCCGTACCTGTCCCTGACGATTGCAACTTCCCCTGTTTCCGCGTTCATCAGGGCGGCAGAGTAGGCGGCAGGTATCCGCCTTATCACCTCCTCCGCTCCATCCTCGCTGTATAATCTAAGGAGGGTTTTTGTGTCGCAATCATCAGTGTCCGCTGTCAGTTCATGGTGATTGACAATTGTGCCATTATGCACTGCGGCAAATTTTGCCCCTCTTGTTACGTAAAGATCGCCCCTTTCCTCCCTAAACATGCCTTCTATTCCTTCCTTATTGTCAGACAATAACCCATAGCGGCGGCGCCTGATCCTGGGGTTTTCCTCATCATCCTCTTCGATTATTTCAAACAAACTGTCTTCTCCCCCAATGACGTGCGGGTGGGCGTCCTTCAGTATCTTCGTGCCTGATGTCGAATACCTCACATGGCCGAGAACTATTGTGCCGTCCACCCCGAACCTGAACAGGTGTTCCAAAGGCACTTCTTTCACGTGGTTTCTATACCTTGCGGCAACTATTTCGTGGCTGTTCAGCGCTGAGAACCCGGCAGCCTCCTGCCCCCTGTGCTGCAGGACTTTGGCCCCGTAATATGCGTCGTGCAGTGAGTGCCCGACAATGATCCCGCACTCCTCCCTCGGCTTGTCCCAATCCATCACAGCACCCGGAAGGATTAATTATGGGGGGCAAGATTTATATTCGTTCTGGGACTTGGCCCTGTCAGCCTGCAGGTCTGTGTTATCCCAGGGACTAGAATTTTGAGCCAACCGTAAGCGTTATCTCCACCGGCTGGTACATGTCCCCGCTGTACACCTTCACATACCTGGCCGACACCGGGTTTGTGGCGATGTTCCCTGCGATCACGTCAAACGTGTCCCCTGCAGCCCATGCCACGACTGCCTTGAGGAAGACTGCCTTGTCGTCGGGTATCGGGATTGCACCAGGAGGTGGGATGAGCGGCAGGCAGGGACCGCAGTCAAGCGGACAGGTGTTGCATGTCTCTGCAGGGGCCTCGCATGTTGCGGGATTGCCGAGGCCATCACCGCATGTTGTCAGCAGTTCCACCTGGCAGGTGGCATCGCAGCCGTCACCTGCTGCAGTGTTGCCGTCGTCGCACTGCTCGCCGGGGTCAATCACTCCGTTGCCGCATGAGGTGATTACAGCAGGCGGGAGTACTTCAAAGCTGACGCCGTCATCAAGGATGAATGACCCCTGGTATTCCTGCACTGCAATGTCTATGACATTATACTGGCCTGCGCTGTTGGGGCAGGCAATGAGATCCCATGTGACTGCCACGTCAGGGAAGTTTCCTGTGTCAAGTATTTCTGCATCGGGGAAGGAGGGGTTTGTGGGGGGCAGCCACAGAGCGGGCGGAGGGGTGTGGGTATAGGTAACGTCTCTTATGATCATGGTTGTGCCGGGTGTGCACGAGGATCCTATTAACCCAGGACCCGGCATGGAGAGGCCTACCACACCGTCTGCCACCAGTGCATTGCTTGTGTCCCTGTATGTGAAGCTTATCTGGCACTCTTCCTGCACCATTATGCCGTTGCAAGTGGTTGTGGCGGATATGTCGCTTATAGCGTCTGTGGGGCATGTCCCGCAATCTGTCGAGCAGGAGGAGCAGGATTCTGCGCCATTGCACGCCCCGTCGCCGCAGAAGGTGCCGCAGTCACTGGGGCATGTCGCAGTGGTCTCCTGGCCGTTGCAGATGCCGTCGCCGCAGGCAGGCGGCAGGCCACAGTCTTGGGGGCATGTCTCATCCTCCTCGCATACCCCATCGCCGCAGAAGCACTCTCCTGGGCACCCAAAGAAAGTCTCGCCCAGCGACGGCTCGCAGATGCCATTGTTGTTGCAGGCCTGCAATGAGACACGTTTGCCTGAATCAGATTGCAATGTTCCAGGAGGCTTTAGCGGAGCATATTCTGAAAATGTTATTTTATTTACATAATCATTCTGACTGCCTAGCCCCGAAAAGCCAGCTGATGGGCTGGTCCCCCTTGCAATCCACGCTGACCTGCCGGCTGCCCCGATTATGTTGTTGTTCACTATCGCCGCGGCGGCGCCTGAGCGCGGGTCCTCGAGTATCACCCTTTCAGCCCTGTTGTCGTTTATGTCAATCCCGTCGGCAGGCGGGAAGGTGAATGTGTGCGGTTCTGGATATGTGTCCCGGGTTGCGTTGGGGAATGCATGGAAGTATTTTGGCATGTTGTGGAAAGTGCTGTTGGGCTTCGAGACTTCTGCGGAGAACACAACCGGCGCATTGGGTGCCAGCTGGTTATCCCACTTGAGGCCGAATATCTCATCCTGCGTGAAATCAATGTCCCGCTTCTTAAGGTCCCTTATCTCGACAATGCCCTTGTCATCAGCCAGGTATCTCAGGGCCTCCTTGTAATTGGCTGCCAGGCTGTATTCGCCTACAACAATCACGTCATATCTTGTTGGAAAGGCTATGTTGGACGGGTCAATGCGCTGGGCATTGAACTCTATCCCCACGCCGTTCAGCATGAAGCTGGGCGGGCTTGTCAGCGCTGCCCGGATGTCATTAAACTCGTCCACCGAGCATATGCAGCCCACCTGGATGACGGGCTTTATCACGTTCTCCAGCCTCACATTGAAGACGACATTGTCCGGCAGCAGGGCCTGCAGGTTGCTGTTCACTTCGCCGGCATCAAACCAGTCGATTCCATGCCTGTCCAGGGTGGCCAGCGCGTCGCGTGCCTGCAGGAGAAGCTGGGTTTCCCTGAACGTGGGCTCCTGGTTTCGCAGGCCGCCGAACTGGAAAAGGAGCACGAAGACGGAAAGGCCTATGATTACAATCTCAATGACATGGATGAATCCCTTCATCATAATAACCTTTTTCCTAAAAAGCTTAACCAAAAAGGGAGGCGATACCGAGTCCGGCTTGAGTCAAGTGGATAAAGCCGGCAGGCAAAACCGTCATTGCTATTCCTCACTCGACTATGCCTTCCTTTCATTCCGCAAATTGCCACCATCATATGAATTATTTGGAACTGCATCTAAAAAGCATGCCATAAGCCGGCTTTGCACCTAAAGTCCATTCTGCACTTAAAGTCTGAGGGTTGCACCTAAAGGAA
>JACQOB010000020.1 GCA_016202745.1 Candidatus Aenigmatarchaeota archaeon
ACCCAGAATGTTCAAATACTTAAGAGATTAGCTATAAGACTATGGTAACCATAAAATTTTCCATAATAAAACCTGGTGCCGTCGTCGTAAATACAGCCCCCATGGAAACTGTAGATTTGGGTGCCCTGGAAAAAAGACTGAAGAAAGGCGATATTACTTTCATTCTGGACCATATTGTGAATTTCTTCAAAGGAACACCCATAAATGTCGTTAACTAAAAGCAGGGATTATCATGGATAACTTCAGGCTTGCCGTGAAAGCGTTCATAGTGAAGGATGGGAAGCTGCTTCTAATAAGGAGAAGGTGGGACGATGTTCACAAGCCGGACAAGTGGGACATACCTGGAGGAAGGCTTGAGCCAGGGGAAGACCCATTTGAAGGCCTTAAAAGGGAGGTGAAAGAGGAGATAAACATGGATGGCCTGGAGACGCTCATGCCCATTGAAATCAAGCATTTCACAAGGGATGACGGCCAGAAGATCACAATGATAATCTTCCTTTGCAGGATAAGTCCGGGCAAGATAGGCCTCTCAAAAGAGCACAGGGAATACAGATGGGTTGACTTGCACAATCCTGACGGCATCATACCTGGCTTTTTCATGCCGGCCGTTGAGAAGTACCTGAAATACGGGCTGGATAAGATCAGCTAGGCCTACTTAACAACAAGCGTCGCCCTGATGTCCGGATGCCCGCGGCCGAATGGCCCGTCCCAGCAGGTCTTGCAATACATGCTGAATGTGCCCGCCTTGTCCGCGACGAATTCTATGGCCTTGGCTTCCGTTGAGGACGTCACGGCCTCGTTTATGCCGTATTCGTCTATCGTTATGCCGTGGTTGTGGGATTCAGTCCCTGCGGCTACTTTCGCAAGGAATCTTACAGTATCGCCCCGGTTGGCCTCAAAAGACGCGGGGCTGTAGCTCGTGTGGCCAATTGTCACGCTGAATGTCTTGGCGCCAGGTGTCACAGGCTCGCCGCTGCCGCCGCCACCCCCGCCGCCGCCGGCAGGTGGAGCTTGGCTCCCGCCAGTGCAACCGCTTACAACAAGGACAGCCAAGAGTGCAAAAAGGGGCAGATATGCAAACCTCATAATTATTAAATATGTTGCATGCTTATAAATAAAGCCATATGAAAAGGAAAAGGCTGCTGTTCATATGCACCGCAAACCTCCAGAGGAGTCCCACGGCCGAAGGCCTTTTCAAGGGTTCCAGCCGCTATGAAGCCAGGTCAGCCGGAATACACCCGCTGGCGGCAAGGAGGGTTGACCAGCGGCTGGTAGACTGGGCTGACGTGATTTTTGTATTTTCCAATGGGCATGCGGAACACCTTAAGAAGCGTTTTGACATGGTAGGAAAGCCGGTATACAATCTTGACGTGGCTGACACGTATGAAAAGGATGACCCCCGGCTGGTTCAGCTGCTGAAGAGGAAGCTTTCAAGGTTTATTGAATTGCGATAGAAGCCGGATTCATGGAGCAAGGAATGCAACCCATCAGATAAATTCAACATATCCCCTGCCCTTTTTCCTTATTTCCTCATCAAATGTGAACAGCTTGGCTGCGTTCTCCCTTGCCGCATTGACTATGACGGCATCCGCACCCCTGAGGCCTGTTGAAATTGCAAGGTCCCCGGAAGCGTATGCGTCCTGTGCTTTTAGCTGGACCACCTCAATGAAGCCCTTTTCAATCAGGCCAGCGACCTTGTCCTTCACAGCTTTTGCTATCCCTTCCCCCGCGTTCCTCCTTATTGCGCCGCAAAGCTCGGCAAAAGACAGCGCAGAAATAACCCCCTGGGTTTCCCCCTCCAGAATGCTCTCAAGCACAGCCCTTGCTTTGTTGTAATGGGCATCGTTCAGAAAAAACGCTACAAGGCAGGAGGTATCAAGCAATACCTTCATTTCCGCTCTCTCCTCACTGCCTCCGCAGGCGTCAGCCCCTTGGGCCATTTTTCAGACAGCCTTTTTGCGATTTCACCTATCCCGTCCATCATTTTCCTTGCCTCCACAGGCTTTATCAGTATCCCTCCTTGTGCCAGCCTTTCTTCCACCAGCATGCCCTCCCTAAGGCCGATCTTATCCCTAAGCATCTTCTTAAGCACCACCTGGCCCTTGGGCCCTATCCTACTTACCGCATTATTAGTCATACTTATTATATGGTATTACCTATATTTAAGTATTACCAAAGGCCTATGGGTTGATAGCCGGCAGGTTCTTGCGCTTAATGCGGCACGCATCCCCTTAAAAAACTTACTGCCAAATACCCTATCGGGAGGGATTATCATGCCACTGGACGCGGATACGAAGCCAAAAAGGCCCAGGAACATAAACGGCTTTCACATGTACACGGAGGAGACCGCCAGCAATGATATAAGCGGCTCTAACCTCATCGACAGCATAACGGTATCTGTATACTCAGGCCTTTTCACCTTCTGGTTCGGGTCGCTGGAGGACAAGGCCTACAGGCGCCTCAGCAGGGAGGCAAGGAAGAAACATGCTGATTTCGCTGTGCTCAAATCGGTCTATGAGGGCGGGCTCGGCTCGAAGAGCGTGGTATCCATAGAGGCTGACCTTTACAGGAAGAAGGGCTGAGGCATATGTTTGCCTGCATCTCCGGGCAATTCCGGCAGAATTTGGGGGAAACATTTATATATTATACGCCCATAAAATAGCAGGTGATTCTGGTGGCGTGCGAGTTCGAGAGCCTGAAGGCGCGATACCTCCAGCGCCAGCGCAACCCCCCTAGTTTGGCAGGCATGGGGATGCAGTTGGACAGGAGACTGCACAGATACGCTGGGTTTGCAGATGGCGACAATGTGTACCTGACGCCAAGGGGGATCGAGGTGTTGGGCAACGGTTCCGTTTCAGCGATAGAACCGGAGGAATACCTGGACAGGATAAAGGAATCGACGCCGCCGGAGGAGAGGCAGCTTGTTCTGAGGCTGCTGAGAGACCAGGTAGGATGGGTGTGATGTAAAATCCGGCTTTAACCAATTGCATCAAGCCGGCAGTCAATAGGGACCTACCGGCCCTTGCGGACTGCCGCTATCCACAGGGTTATAAATAGTGGAAAGAACCGTATCTGTATGAATATGATAAACGTCAGCATATCGCACTTCTCTTCTGCAATGGGCTACTGCCAGTTCACTGCGGTCAACAGGTACCACCTCAGGCTGAAGCCAAGGCTCATGCCGCACACCCTTGCAGGCAGGGCCCTTCACGAAAGGCTCGAGGCTGAGGACAAGCTCATACCGCGGGAGGAGGCCACCAAGGAGCAGCTTGCCGACCCCTTTTTCGACCTGGACTTCACAAGGGAGGGCGTCACGGTCTCCTTTGACAGGATTAACGGCAACCACTTCAGGTACCTGGGCAGGACGGACAAGGTTATCAGGCACCAGGGCGTTATCTACATAATCGATGACAAGGTCACAAGCAAGCCGGCCTCCGGTCTGTACCATGACAGGCTGCTGCAGCTTGCGGCCTATTGCGAGGCATTCATCAGGAGCTATTCCCGCATGATAGCGTTCAATAAAGTGGTTTTCAATGTCGTGCACAGGAGGCCTGATGGCGGTGTCATACAGGAGAACAAGGTTGACTACACCCCTGAAGTGAACGCGATCCTGGTGCGGGACCTTAACACATTTGAAGGCATAATCAACAAGACCACCCAGCCCGACCACCACAACAACCCAAAGAAATGCGCGCCCTGCGGCTTCTTTGACCAGTGCAAATGGCGCATCGAGAGCCCGCCCCTCCCCCCAGGCGTCGCGGTGATGAATAATAGCAATAGCAGTTAACCGCGTGAATTGGCTATCAGTTCAAGTTCTTTGACTCGACAGACTCCCGATTCGCTAAAGCGAATGGGCCCATTGCCGAAGGCAATCGGGTTCTGAGAAAGCCGGCAGCTTCTGTAAGAAAGTTGGTCACCTGAAATACAGCATCATCCTGACGGCAAGAATTATCACTATAATCGCCACAATCCCGATCAGCGCCAGGGTCTTTATCGGGAGATCATTCAGGTTCACGAAGGCCCCTGTTATCCTGCCGAGGAAGCCGTCCGATTGGGCGTCGGCCATTGCCTTGCCCTCATTACTAACGAAGAAATTCTCGCCTATGTTGACGCTTATCCCGCTCTCCGCTTTGGCGTTCTTTGATTCCGCCTTTATCGTTGCGGCGTATCTCCCCTCCTCTATGCCAACAGGAGGCGAGGCGTAAAGGTAAACCTCTGTCTCCCCGCCGGCATCCAGGCTGGCCCTTTCCGGGCTGTATTGCACCCACTCGGGCCCGTCAAGCGTGATTTCAAAGGTTTCCCGCGACTCCCCGGTATTCTTCAGCTTCACTGCAATGGCACCCGCTTCCCTCGGCTTCAGGTTGATGTTTGCGGCCAACACCGGCGCAAGGCTGGCTGAATAGCAAGACTCCCTTGGCTTTGCCACAAGCGTGGCTCCGGCAGACGCGGTTGCCCCGTTTTCCGATGTCAGCTGCGCTGAAAACACCTGCTCCCCAGCGTCCTGCAACTCCACGTCCAGGTCAACAGAAATCACGTCCCCGCTGTCAAGCGAAAACTCCTTCACTGAGTTGCCCATCCTGACAGTGTACGTGTCTGCGTACTTGCCCGTGTTCCTCACGCTTATGGAATACACGGCATTGTCCGGAATGCATACGGACAGCTCTTCAGGCGAAACGGAGAGCTCGGCTGAGTAGCAGTTCTCCACTGTGATCTCGGTGGAGTCGCTGTCACCAATGTCAGTCCCCTCTATCTTGACTTCAGCTGATATGCTTTGCGCGCCCAGGAGCCCGCCCGTGCCAACCCTGAGCGCGACTGTCTCCGTCTCCTGTGGCGCAAGCTTGATTATGGTCTTCTCGAATGTGCCGGATGTGGTGGCTGAAAGCACGAATGTCTCCTCCGCCTGCCCCTGGTTCTTGATTATGACAGGGATTTCCAGCTCCTCCCCGGAGCAGATGGTGTCCTTCTCTGGCTTCGGCATGACAAGCGCGACATCCCTGCACTCCAGCCCTTCGATGAACCCTGAAAGGGTCTTTATCAGGCCCTCCTCGTTGGATGACTTCACTGTAATCTCGAAAAGCATCTTTCCTGACTTCTCCGGCCTGACTGAAACCGGCATTTCTTTCATGTCGCCTGATGGAAGTGTTATTTCACTGTCCTCTGCCGATACGCCTTCCGGCAGTACAATTGCGTAAGTGTCCTTCCTTGTGCCTGTGTTTTCCAGCTTCACCATGAATGATGCGCCCTTCTCTATGCAGGCCGAATTCTCCACGGGCGACAGTACCGCGCTGAAATCATAGCAGTTCTCTCCTTCCAGTTTCACTGATTTCTTTTCAGATGCGTAGGATGACAATGACCGGGCAGTCACCTCAATTTCCTGCACGCCCGCCACTTCCGTCGGATCAGCGGTTAGCGTAACCGATTCAGAGGCGTCTGGTTCAAGCGTGACCTCATTCTTTGACAGGCCGGCCCAGCCAGCCGAGGCCGCCAGCGCAAATGTCTCCTTGTCTCTCCCCTTGTTGGTGACCTTAACATCATAAGTGACAGCTTCCGGATTCTCAGAGCATACGCTCTTTGAATCATCAGCGATTTCCAGCTCGACCGCCCTGCACCTCAGGACGCTGATGGAAACAGGAACGGCCTTCGATTCCTCCCCGGACCCAACAAGCACATTGAGCGTGTGCTCACCCGGCGGGACATCCGGCACAGTCACCCACAGCGTGCTGACCTTTGCAGTCTTGCCCGGCTCAACAAGCAGGCTTGGCTGTATGAAGCCGGCGGGCCAGCCATCCGGCCCCTCAAGCCTGAGGCTGAATGCCTCAGCCGACGCGCCGGTGTTGGTGACAAGAACGGATATGTCATCGCTGTTGAGCGGCTTCTCGCCCTTCATCACAGTGGGGCATGAGGAAACCTCCGGGTCCTGGATGCTTGCATCAAAATGCGAGGCCGATGCGGCTTGCGTCGCAAGCGCCAGCACGACAAGAACTGCGCCAATTGCAGTCAAAATATCGCTTTTCATCATCTTCACTGCTAAGTATTTGGGGGGAAAATTTTAAATACCCATCTAAGCCCTTTTCCAAAAGGTTTAATCGAAAATGGAGCCTATTCGCTTTGTCGCTTCGCTCCTCGCTCATTGCGGCTTCCGCTAAGCCTTTTTCCAAAAAAGGTTCACGAAAATATGTTTGTCAGTCCCTGACGTTTTTCGAATACCACACTATGGACTTCCTTATGCCTTCCCCTATTTCCACCTTGGGCTCATACCCGAGCTTGTTCTTGGCGTTCGTTATGTCCCCGATGAACCTGATGACTTCCCCGGTCCTCGGCTCCTGGACCACTATCTTGTTGGCCGCCTTCATCTCCTTCTGGATTGCTTCGGCAAGGTAGGTGATGGATGTCCCCCTGGTTGAGGAAATGTTGTACACGTCATTCTTTGCCTTTTCAAAGCCCTCAACGCATTTCATTACGCCTGCTATGGCGTCGTCGATGTACGTGAAATCAAGCATCTTGTCCTTCCCGAAAACAGTCAGGTCCTTGCCCTGCCTGGTGAGCCTTATGAAAAGCGGAACCACACGCTCGCTGTCGTCATACATGCCGTAAACATTTGAAAACCTTATTATTGCATAGTCAATGCCGTAGCATTTCTGGTATGCGCTGACAAAGGCTTCGCCGCCCATCTTTGACGCGGAGTAGGGGCTTTCGCAGCCGCCAAGCTGGACATCCTTCTCATTGCGGTATATCTTGACCGTGTTGCCGTAGACTTCCCTGCTGGAGGCGAACATGAGCCTCTTGATGCCGGCTGCCCTGCAGAACTCAAGGACATTGAACAGCATTGATA
>JACQOB010000017.1 GCA_016202745.1 Candidatus Aenigmatarchaeota archaeon
AATAGCCACCATATCAACAAAGGGGCAGGTTGTAATCCCCTCACATATACGCCAGGAACTGGGTCTGAAGGAAGGCTCGCAGCTTGTTGTTAGCAGGATGGAGGATCTCATACTGCTGAAAAAGGTGAATATACCGGACCCTAAAGAGGAATTCAACAGGCTGACCAGGATAGGGCAGGCGCATGCAAAGAAGGCGGGCATAAAATCCGAGGATGATGTTGCGAGGATCATACATGGAGCAAGAAAGGCCAAAATAGGCTCGTATTCAAGGCACAATGAAGAAGGGTGGAGCAAGCTGCTGCACGGGGAAAAGTGCCTGTCCGAAAAGGAAGCCGAATACATGAGGAAAGCGGCCGCTGATATAAGAAAGGAGAAATGGTTTAAGGAATGATGCTGCTATTAGACACCTCGGTTGTCATTGACATCGCCAACAGGCGCAGGGACACGATAGCGAAAATGGGCCAGCTTAAATCTTCGTATCCCGAAATGCCAAAGATATCATTCATGACATATTTCGAATTTATTTACGGCCTGAGAAGCAAAAAGCCGCAGAACAAGCAGAAGGCGCTCGCATTCATAGAGAATTTTGATGTTGTTCAGGCCACAAAAAACACGGCAAATATATTGGCAACCTTAAAGGAAGGGCATGGAGCCATCTTATTGTCAGACCTTTTCATAGCTGCCCAGGCCATAGAAAACAACATGATGATTGCCACGAAAAACATGGATTTTGAGAAGATAAGCGAAGTGAATAAGATAATAATTTAACGTGCATTCTATGAAAATCTTCCTTGCACGCGCCGGTAAATGCATATAAAGTTTCATTCCAAAACAATCCCATGTACCAGAGGGAAAGGCCAGAGTACATGCCGGCTTTATCCAAATGGCACCAAGCCGGAAGAGGCAGGTACGGGAGAAGCGGCAATCCCATATACAGCGGGAGCGCCAGTGGTTTTGACTCACCTTACAGGGTGCCCCTTTCCGCTGGCGGGAATGGTTATGTCTCGCACAGGATGGAGAACCCGTTCTCAAAGCAGGCCATAAAGGGCCTTTGCTGCGGCGACTGACGCATCAGCATTCCTCGGCTATCCTTTTTGCGAGGCCGGTGTATGTTTCAGGGGTCAGGCTTCTCATTTCCTCTTTCACGGTATCAGGGATGTCAAGCCCGTCAATGAATTGGCGGAAATCATCCATTGTGCCCTTCCTGCCCTTGGTGAGCTCCACTAACTGGTCATAGGCGTCAGTGCGGCCCTCCCTCCTGAGTATTGTCTGCAGCCCTTCCGCTATCACCTCAGGGTGCTCATTGAGCGCCGCCTTAGCCTTCTCTTCGTTGACGCCGCTCTTGCCGAGGCCGATTATGGTCGACCTGTATCCCAGCATGTGGGCCGCGAGGGCGAAGCCGAATGTCCTCTCTATTGTAGAATCGAAGAGCGCCCGCTGAAGCATGTTCTCAGGCAGTACGCGGGAGAACATGTCGTACATGGCATTGGCAATCTCAAGGTTGCCCCAGCCCCTCTCCAGGTCTTCCGGGTTTATCTTCTGGGGCATGGTTGACGAGCCTGGCGCGTCGTCTGCCTTTTGCTTGATCCATTCATCGCTTATGTAGCGCCACATGTCCTTGTCCAGCTGCATCACTACCTTGTTCATCCTCCTGAGGTTGTCGAAAAGCTCGGCGTAGGTGTCGTGCGGCTCTATCTGGGTTGTGACAAGGTTTGGCTTCAGCCGTATCTCCCTTCCCTTGTTAAACTTTTCGATGAACCTCTGCGTGAAAGCCAGCCAGTCCACGTTAGGGTAGGCCGCATGGTGTGCATTGTAGTTGCCCACGGCGCCATTAAGCTTCACAAGCACCTGGTAATCGCCAAGCTGGTCAAGCTGCCTCCCAAGCCTTGCAAAGAAATTCTTGAACTCCTTGCCAAATATGGTAGGAACAGCCGGCTGCCCGTGGGTCCTTGCCAACATGGGGGGGTCCTTATACTTGTCCGCCAGGCTTCCAAGCTGGTCGTGCAACTCATCCCCAAGCGGCAATATCACTTCAGAAAGAGTGTCGCTGAGCATCAGGCCGTAGGCGATGTTTGTGGCATCCTCGGATGTCAGCGCGAAGTGCAGCCAGGGCAGGACGTCCTCAAGGGAGGTCCCCTCCAGCTTGTCTTTCATGAAATAGCCCAGCGACCGGACGTCGTGCCTGGTCCTCGGGAAATTCTTGTAGCCGGTTGTTTCAATTGCCTTCACAATCCTCGCGTCTTCGATGGGGAATCCGTACAGCCCCCTGACAAGGGATTTTTCCACATCAGAAAAACCTCGCAGCCCCACGCCCGGCTCCTCCGAGAGGGCAATCAGGTATTCCCCCTCCATCCTAAGCCTGTTTGCGATAAGGCCCCGCTCGGACATGTGGCTGGCGAGCCTGTTCAGTTCCGGGGCGTACCTGTCGTCCTCCCTGTACCTGCCGTCGAACGGGCAAAGCGCCTCAAGGCTGTCCACCGTCGCCATCATCAACCACCCAATAAATAATGGCAGCAAGTTTTTTAAGCCCATCAGCGAAGCTATTCTATGGAAATCCATTTGTCTGATTTGATGAAATCATTCTCCGGCAACGCTGACGTCCTGCTTGAGATGGACGGTTCCGAATTCCTCAGGGCCAGCTTGAAGGGGAAGGACATCACCATTGAGGTGAAGGACCCGCTGAAGGCCATGGAGATGGGCCTCCACAAGATGATGGAAGGGAAGAAATCCGGAAAGGCCGGCATCAGGGGCATGCTAAAGTCAATGGGCTTCAGGATCAAGCTGAAATACAGCATTTTTGAAGTTGAGATATGAAAGAGAAGGAAGCAATAGAAAGGACCAAGGCGTTTGTCAGGGATTCTTTTGTCGCGAGGCCGCACTACAGCTTCGACCACTGGTCAGTCATGTACAACCACAGCGTGCTCGTCCAGGAGATCGCCCTCAAGATAGCGAAGGGCATGGAATGCGACAGGCTTGTGCTGTCCCTGGCCGCCCTCCTGCATGACATCGGCAAGACGTATGAGGCAAGCCCAGCGGTCCTGCATAAGGGGCACAAGAAGTTCAACGCCATTGTGAGCGCGGATTTCCTGGAAGGCCTGCGGCTGGAAAGGGGGCAGCTAAGGAAGGTCAAGGGCATAATCTCATACAAGAGCAGGTCCGCTGAGATGAAGATAGTGAAGGATGCCGACGCGCTGGCTCTTTATGCGGACAAGCGGCTCTACACGCTGTACATAAGGTGGGCGATGGATAATGGCCTCGCTGATGACATCAAGAGGAAGCTGGGCAAGTTCTCGAGGCTCCATTTCGAGGAGAGCAAAAGGCTGGGCAGGAAATGGTTCGAGAGGATGAAAAGGGATTGGGATTCTACAGCTTCCTCTCCCACAGGATGAACTCGAGCTTGGATATTGTCGTGTTGTAGAGGACGTACCTTTCCACCGGGACGACCACTGTGGCGTTGGCCGGGTACAGGCCCTTTGTCAGGTTTCTCCCCGGGGGGTCCTGCAGGACCGAATTGTTGGCGTACATCACCTCGAAATAATACTCATACCGCCCGATGCCCAGCAGCCTCTTTGACGTATTATAGTCCACGTCCAGGAATTCGTCCACCTTCCCGGGGTCCATTATGTTCTCATCTGAAGCGAGCCCGATAACCTGCACGCTGGAGCTGTCCCAGCCCTCCGGTATCCCCCCTGTCCTCACGAGGGCGTCCGAGACGGAAAGCGCAAGGCTTTCCGCGCCGTGGAAGCTCACCTGCGACTCGTTCTGCACAATTGCGTAATCCCACGCGAAGAGGATGAGGGCTATCGCAAGAAAGAACACTATCATTGACATTATGAAGTCAATTGACCAAATCTGGCCTTTCATGATATCACTATTCCCCCGTTCACGTTGGAAATGGTGCTGACCCCGGGGCCAAGCGTACCCGTGATGTTTGAAGTGAGAAGGGCGGCCAAATATGCGGCGCCATTTACCTGTATTATCACATTGTTCGAGTCGAATGTTACCGTGTAGTTGTATGTGAACATGTCCTGGGGTAGCGTGATGTTTATTGAGAAGCCGTCGCCAACTATGTGGGCGGAGTTTATCTTCGTGACAATGGAATTCAGCAGCTTGCTCGCCTCTATCTCGGTCTGGTCCTCGTATGCGAGCTGCGTCTTCTGGAGGCTTATTATCGCCGCGACTGTTATAGCGGCAAGCAGGATAATGAATATTGCAAGGAACTCTACGGTGGCTTGCGCCTTGGCGTTTGTGTAATTTACTCCATTGTGCAATCTGCAAGGTCTGGCTGGATTCAATTGCGGCAAGCCGGCAGCCTTCCTTCTTTGATGGTTCGCTCCATAGGATAATCTTTGCAGTCCGGCTTGTTGACGTTGATGCAAGCCGGCAGCCAAGGGATTCATATTATTTATTATGCGGGAGCGGTATAATATTGTTATGAAACTGGCGACAGCGGCAGCCCTGCTTGCAATTCTTCTGGTGCCATACATTGCCGCCGCCCAGGAGGGCAGCATAGAGATAAACCTGCTGACAAGGCCGAGAACGCTTGCCAGGGGGGATGACTTCCAGCTGAAGGTGATCCTTACGCAGAATTCCAGCAAGGCAACAGGGGCGTCCATTGCTGTTGAATCGGAGATATTCTCAATCAATCTCTATGACGACGGCCAGCATGATGACAACGCCGCCGGTGACGGCATATACGCCAATTCCGTGAGGATTGACAGCGCAGTGAAAAGGGGCGGCTATACGGTCACGATAGAGGCGGTGAAGGGCTCGTCCGCCGGGTTCATTGACTTAAACATATTCGTGGACCCTGAGCTTGCGGTGGAGATAGGCACCGACAAGGAACTGTACCAGACATTTGACAGGATGACAATCGCAGGCGCGACAACCAAGTCATCCAGGCCCGCGACGTCAAACGTCACCCTGAACATAATCTGCGGGCAGTACACAAGGTCCATAGCCAATGTGGAAACCAGCACAGAAGGCAACTATTCCTTCATATATCCGATATCGAAGGCCATCCCGGTTGGGAACTGCACCCTGGAAGCTGTTGCGATAGACGCTTTCGGGAACTCTGGCTTCACAGTCCGCCAGGTTGCGATAGAGTTTTCCGAGCAGGAGATATACAAGCTGATATTCCTTGACCCGCTACCGGGCACGCGGTTCAAGGAGGGGGGCGACATGAAGATAAGGCTGAAGGTCCAGTCCGGCGCTACGCTCATAGACGGGGCGACAGTCACCTGCGAAGACCCCTTTGGGGACCTCAGCATCCAGCTGGATGAGGTGAGTGGGATATATTCACGTGTTTACCAGCTGCCGCTTGGCAAGCTTCCGGACGGCTGGAGCGTCTCCTGTGTCGCGCAAACTGCGGACGGCTTCTTCGGGAAAAACTTTGTCAATGTCGGCATCGAGTCAATAGACATAGAGATCAGCGTCCTTTCTCCGGCCGAGAGGACCTTCAAGCTCGGGGAGGCAGTGGACATCATAGTGGAGGCGTTCTACAATGACGGCAGGCCGCTGATCAACGGCAACGTGAAGCTGACGGTGAGCAACAAGACCGTTGAGCTGCGCGAGACAGAGAACCCCGGCACTTACATAGGAAGGTTCAGCGTGGAACGCCTGGGATTCCTTACAATGGAAGTGACCGCCTCGGACAACGTCGGCAATGTGAAGGCGCTTAGGCTGACGGCCATATCCAGGCCCACAGCCATTGACATGCTTCTTGTGGCGATCATAATAATCGCCACCGCGCTGTGCTTCTCCTTCCTGGCCTTCATGTGGAGGAAGAAGAGGAAAAAGCCAGAAGAGAAGGTGGACAACACCATCGTCCCGCTGAAGGAGAGGCTTAAGGACCTTGAGGGGAGAAGGGACACCATAAAGAGGTCCATGGACTCGACGGAGAAGGAGTATTACAGGAGGAAGATAGACGAGAAGACCTTCAACAGGCTGATGCAGGACTACGAGGAGAAGCTGATACAGATAGACGTGGAGATAAAGCAGCTCAAGGGGCAGGCCCGGGAATAGCCGCAAATCCGGCTACTACAGGCCCGGCGGCTACAAGTCCGTCGATAACATCGACGGCGGGCAAGCCATCGCCGGCAGGCACTCCATAGCCGGCATGCACCCGGCAACAGGGAGGCCAGTAAGTTTTTATTTAGCAGTCTGCTATATTTTAGATGGCCGATGAGATAAATACAGATGCAAAGGCCGCCGGCAGGAAGGGCATTGACCCAAAGGTTAAATACGCCGCCGCATTCATTGTGATAGCAATCGCGGCATATGTCATAGCGTTCAACGTGCTGAAGCCGCCCGAGCAGGAGAGCCCGCTGGCCGGGTATGAGATATACAGGGGGCCCGGGTTTGTTTTCCTGAAGCCGGAGAGCTGGACGGCAAGGATGCTTGACAGCCCGGCCAGCGTCGCGTTCTATTCCCCTGTCGGGAAGGACGATTACTATCAGGAGTATGTGAGGATAGACAGGGAGAACACAACACTGAACCTGAGCTCATTCGTAATCAGGGATTTCTACCTTATGGACAGGCTCATTCCCACCCTGGACATCCTGCCGGGCCCCGGCCCAACAACGGTTAATGGCAATGAGGCGTTCCGGGCGGGTTTCACGCTGCTGGACAGCAGCAACAGGACGGTCAGGCTGGGCAGGGTCTACATACCAAAGGGAAATGACGTTTTCGTGATAACCTACACGGCCCTCAATGAGACCTTCCTGGAATACCAGACAGAGGTCAGCATAATGCTGGATTCGTTCACTATAGCGTCGCCATGAGCTGCAGCGAATTCTGCCTGCTGGCTGCTGTTTGTGCCAATTCCTCCCTTTTCGCTTAAGCCTTCTTGCCTGCCGGCTTTCACTAGCATGCTGGCTTTATCCAATTGATGCAAGCCAGACTTTGCCGTCAAGCCGGACTTTATGAAAGGCTTAACGCATATATACCCCAAAGTGTTATACAGGAATTCTATGGGCTATACGCTGATACTTACGGAGAAGCCTTCCGCGGCGCAGAAGATGGCTGAAGCGCTGGCCGAGGGCCCGGCGAAGACCGTCAACAGGAGGGGCATTTCCTTCTACAGGCTGTCAAGGAAGGGCAGGGAAATAGTGGTTGTGCCGGCAGTGGGGCACCTCTTTACCCTGAAGGATGAGAACGGCGCCGGCCGCTCGAAATGGACGTACCCAGTATTCTCCGTCAAGTGGATGCCAACCTACCTCGACAAGAACAGCGCCTGGGCAAGGAAGTATTACGAGAACATTGAGGAGCTGGGGAAGAAGGCGGATGAGTTCATTTCCGCCACTGATTTTGACGTCGAAGGGTCAGTCATATCCTACAATATCTTCCGCTTCCTGTTCAGGAGGGAGGACGGGAAGAGGATGAAATTCTCGACGCTGACAGCCTCAGACCTTGTTGACGCCTACGAGCACGCATCAAAGCACCTTGACTTCCCCCAGATAGAGGCCGGCCTTGCCAGGCATCAGCTGGATTATTATTTCGGCATAAACCTCACCAGGGCGCTGACCATAGCCCTGGAGCATTCAGGGGGGTACTCGATACTGTCAACCGGGAGGGTGCAGGGGCCGACACTCAAGTTGCTTAAGGACAGGTCAGTGGAAATTGAGAATTTCAGGCCGGTTCCGTACTGGGAGCTGCTGCTCACTGGGCTTGTTAAAGGCGTGAACGTGTCTGCGCTGCATATTGGCGACAAGTTCTGGGAGAAGGATATTGCGGAGGACATCCTGAAGAAATGCAAGGGCAAGGATGGCGTTGTTGAGGGCGTGGAGAAGAAGGAGCATGTCCACAACCCTCCGGTCCCCTTTGACCTGACAACCCTCCAGCGTGATGCCTACAACCTGTTTGGATATTCGCCCAAGCAGACCCTTGACGTGGCCCAGTCCCTGTACGAGCAGGCGGCAATCAGCTATCCGAGGACAAGCAGCCAGAAGCTGCCCCCCAAAATTGGATACAAGGCAATAATCTCGGCGCTGGCAAAGCAGGCCGAATACAATGGGCTGGCGCAAAAGCTGCTTTCCAAGGCCAGCCTTAAGCCAAGGGAAGGCCCCAAGACAGACCCGGCCCACCCGGCAATATTCCCCACAGGTGTCAGGCCCGAGAAGCTGGGCACGTACCAGAAAAAGCTCTATGACCTGATTGTGAAGAGGTTCTTTGCCGCCTTCGGCGAACCTGGAATCAGCGAGCTTACAAGGGCGGTGATCAGCGTGAATGGTGAGAAGTTCATTGCCCGCGGCACGAGGATTGTCAGGAGGAACTGGATGGAGCTGTACGCGCCTTACGCAAGGATGAAGGAAGCAATCCTGCCGGAGCTGAAGGAGGGCGATGCCGTCGCTGTGAAAAAGATAGACCTCAGCGGCAAGGAGACGCAGCCCCCGGGCAGATACACCCAGGCCTCCATACTCAGGGAGATGGAAAACCTCGGCCTCGGGACGAAGGCGACGCGCGCCGGCATACTCCAGACGCTTTATGACAGGGGCTACATCAAAGACAAGTCAATCGTGATAACCGAACTGGGCAAAGCCGTTACGATTGCCCTGGAGAAGAACTGCCCCGAGATAATTTCAGTCGAGCTGACCAGGCAGATTGAGGAGGGGATGGAGGCGATTGAAGGCTCCAAAATGAAGAAGGAAGTGATCCTTGACAGGGCCAAGCAGGATCTGAAGAAGATACTCGAAAGGTTCCGGGCCAATGAGAAGAAAATAGGCTCCGAGATACTGAAGGCCGTGATAGAGTACGAGAAGACCAAGACAACGGTGGGCCGCTGCATGAAATGCGGCCAGGCGGACCTGAGGATCATACACTCCAGGAAGACCGGCAAGCGATTTGTGGGATGCTCGGGCTACCCGAAATGCGTGAACGGCCTGCCGCTGCCGCAGCAGGGCTTCATCTCTGTCACGTCCAAGCCCTGCGGAACCTGCGGCCTGTTCATACTGAGCGTGAAGCAGGTGAAGAGGAGGCCGTGGACATTCTGCATCAAATGCGGATTCACGCACAAGAGGCCTGACAAACCCGCGGAGGCCGGCGCCGGGCAGCCTAAGCGCGCCGGTGCCGGCAAGCCGGACGGCAAAAAATATCCCGCGGGGCAAACCGCCCAGGAAGGGAAGCCGCCGAAGCGCGCCGCCAGGAAGAAGGATGCGGAAACCGCAAGGGAAAGGGTGGAAAGCGGGGCCGACATAATAGTCACTGGAACGATAGCGGAGAAGGTCCCGAGGCTTTTGGAAGGGTAATAAAGGCTATAAGAAACGGGAAGTGAAGCGCCCTTAATGCTGAGCTGACGCCGCGCCCCCTTTGTTCGTGCGTGACTTTCTCATGTTCTTTCCATCAAGCCTTGCCTCATAAAGCTTCATCATGGCGTCCAGGTCTCCCGCGTCCATTATCTGTCTTTCCGATATTATCCTGGCAAGCTCCCGGCCCCCGACCCTTTCGGGCCTGTGCTCCACGTTAAACAGCAGCCCAGCTCCGAACACGTCCCTTTCAGGCAGCCCGCTTTCCCTTGAATACACCCTGATTTTTTCAGCCAGAATGTAGTTCACGTGCTGGTTCCTGCTGTACCGGCCGGCCAGCAAATATTCCGCAGCCGTGGGCGACACAGCAATGCATGCCGCAGCCGCAGCGGCCCATGCGTAGGCCAGAAATCTGTTCTCCAGCCTGCTTTTGTCTTCGCCAATCCAATACAAGAAATCTTTTATTCTCCTTCCGGCCTTTATTCTCCCTCCGGCGCCGCTCTCGGGAAGCAGGTCACAGGCATCCGCCATCACGTCAGCCAGCAGTATGCTGCCTTCTGGGATGCTGAACCTGCCCTTAAGCCAGTCCAGCAGCCTCCCCCTGTATTGGCCGTACGTGGTCGCCAGATCAAGATACCCGTTTGCCATTGAAAGTTTTATTTAAAGGCAAGTTTTAAATAGTGTATGGCAAAGCTTACGATCATAATCGCCGGAATGCCGGGGACCGGCAAGACCACCCTGGCCCTTTACCTTGCAAAAAGATTCAGGCTGAAATATTATGCCGGAAGCGACTTCTTCAAGCAGGCCGCAAGGAGGCTTGGGTATACTATACACAGCCATGACTGGTGGGACTCCCGGGAAGGCGTCCGCTTCCTGAAGCAGCGGCAGAAGGACCACAGGTTTGACAGGGAGGTTGACAGGCTGCTGCTTGAGAAGGCGAGGAAAGGCGGCGCCGTGATGACATCGTGGACGCTGCCCTATCTCGGCGCCCCGGGGATAAAGATCTGGGTTTATGCGTCCGAGAACACAAGGGCCAGGAGGATTGCCAAAAGGAACGGGATTCCATTGAAGGAGGCGCTTTCCATGGTGAGGCAGAGGGATTCCGAGAACAGGAGGCTTTACAGGGAGGTGTACGGCTTTGTCATGGGAAAGGACCTGGAGCCGTTCGATATTGTCCTGAAGACGGACGGGATGCCTATAAAAGATGTTGAGAGGGAGATACTTGAAAAGATAAGCCGGATTCTATCGGAATAGCGGAACTGTCCTACCCGCAGGCTTATATATTGGCCGCAGGAATGCCCAATAATGATTGTCTATATTTATGGGCAGGATGGCAGTATTTATACCATTATAACAGCATATTATTCAAAACCAGGCAGATACAGGTGATGCTTGGAGATGCGCATATGATACCGGAAAGGAAGGCCGAGGGCATAGCGGAGAAAGCGGCAAGGAAGGGAGGCTTAAGGGACCCGGCGCTAACCCTCAGGGAGCTGAGGGGCAACGTGTGGACAATAGAATTCGAGTCAAAGGTGGACCTTGACGCCAAGATAACGGTAAGGATTGACGCGGAATCCGGGAATGTCATTGAGGCAGTGAAGGGCAAGGCCGAGGAGACGCCAAAGATAACAGGCAAGCCGTGGGATATATGAATTCACGGGCTGTGCTTGCGCTTTCGTGGAAGCGGCCGGGAATAAAAAGACAAAGCATTTGCTTTGCATCACAGGGTGTCTTATTCCAGTCAGCGGACGATTCTTCAGGCTCATCGCCGCGGATTTAAGAATTAGCTCCAATATTTATACGTTAGCTGAAGACTTGCATAGCATATGCTGGCCTTCCTGTATCAATAGGGGTGGTAAATGATCACGCGCATCAGGCTCAAGAACTGGAGGTCCCACATTGATTCTGACATGAGGTTCGGCCCGGGGGTGAATGCGCTCGTGGGCATAATGGGATCGGGCAAGTCTTCAGTCGTGCAGGCGATAGCCTTCGGCCTGTTCGGCACCTTCCCGCAGCTGCAGTCACGGAGGATGCGCCTGGATGACCTGATTCTTAAGAAACCTGCCAGGAAGGCCAGGGCGGAGGTTGAGCTGGAGTTCCGCGCGAACGGGTCGTCCTATTCGGTCAAGAGGGTCATAGAGGAAAACAAGGGCACGGCCCTGGCTGAGTTCAGGGAGAATGGCGTGCTGCTGGACGTTAACCCGAGGGGGGTCAATGAGCTTGTCGAGAAGAAGCTGCAGCTGGATTACGACCTGTTCTCCAGGGCCGTGTATTCAGAGCAGAACGGGCTGGACAGCTTCCTTCGGCTTCCGCGGGGCAGCAGGATGGAGCAGATAGACAGGATGCTGAAGGTGGACAGGTTCGAGAGGGCCAGGGAGAACGCCGTGAGCCTGGCCAACAGGATAAAGAACGGCGTTGCGGAAAAAGTGAAGCTTGTCGCGGACATGGAGAAGGAAAACATTGCGGAAAGGATCAGGGATATCTCCGGCGAGATTGCCAGGATTTCAGAATCCTTTGAAAAGATGGGGAAGGACTGCGTTCTTGCATCGAGGCAGAAGGCCGCGCTGACGGAAGCGCTGGGCTCGCTGGAGCACAAGGACAAGGAACTGCAGGACATCAGGAAGCTCCTTGAGGGGCTGCGGGCCGGATTCAACGAGGTCAGCTTCAGCCTCGAGCAGAAGGTGGAGAAGCTTAAGGGCGAGGACATTGAGCAGATGAGGCAGAGGTACCACAGGCTGGAGGATGTTGTGAATACCCTGGAGAATGACCTGGTGATCAAGAAGGCAGAGGAAAAGGCCAGGAGGGAGCAGCTCGCTTCGCACAACGCCAGCCTGCAGACCATGAGCAGGAAGGAAGCGCCGAGGCTGCTGGAAAAGATAACCGCGCTTGAAGCCCAGAATGCAATTTACGAGAAGCTGAGGGCTGATCTCGCCGGCCTGAACATTGTTGATGAAGAGGTAAGGCTTGAGAAGGCCAGGAAGGAGCTTTATTCCCTCCAGGCAAGGAAGGGGGAGCTTGCGAAGCACATAAGCGACCTCAGGGGAAAGAGGAAATGCCCTGTCTGCCTTTCCGAGGTGGAAAAGGAGAGGAAGGAGTTTGTCCTCCGGAAGAAGGCCAAGGCCCTGGAGGGTCTTGAGGCGGAGATTGCGGAGAAGGAAGCTGCGGTGAAGCAGCTTGCCAAGGACTTCGATATCCTCAACAGGCAGTTCCAGGAGCTCTATATTCTTGAGGAGAGGGTGAAGGGGTATGCGGAGCTTAAGGCTGAATACGCGGATATTGCCGGGGCGATTGAGGGCTTCAGGAAGGAGGCTGAAAAGACAGCGCTCCACCTGCAGCAGGCCCTTTCGGAAGGCAAGGAGCTGGAGACGAGGTTCAGGTCCGCCTATCTGGAGAGGGAGAGGGTGGGGCAGGTGCTAATTGATTCCGCTAACATGCGCGACCTTGAGGCAAAGAAGATGGACTATTTCAAGAGGATAAAATCGCTTGAGGAGAGGGAAGCCAGGCTCGCAGGCGAACTCATGGGCACTGACATAAGGGAAATGAGAAGGGAGCTGCAGGAAGCTGCCGGCCAGGAAAGGGAGCTCAAGGCGCGGATGTCGTCACTGGAGGAGAAGCTGTCCGACAGGAAGGCCTTGCTTGCCGACTTTAACAAGCGAATCGCCAGGATGGAGGGTTACAGGAAGGGAATCGGGCGGGATGAGGTGATAATCGAGCAGCTTTCGCTTTTCGGCAGGGCCCTGAGGCTGACCCAGGACCAGCTGAGGGAGGAGTTCCTGAAGACCGTGAATTACATCATGGACAAGCTGTGGCAGGAGCTGTACCCGTATGGGGACTACCAGGGCGTCCGACTGACCATAGATGACGACTACCTCCTGCAGCTGAAGGGCTCTGACGGGTGGACATCGGCCGACCTGATTTCCGGGGGGGAGAGGAGCATGGCATGCCTCGCGTTGAGGATAGCCTTTTCGCTGGCATTCCTTCCGAACCTGAAGTGGCTGATACTGGACGAGCCCACCCACAACCTTGACTCCAATGCCATCAGGCAGCTGGGCGAGATACTAAAAGAAAAAATCAATTCCTATGTGGACCAGGTCTTCCTGATAACGCATGAGGACAGGATATGCGAGGGCCTGGCGGGAACGGTGTACAGGCTGGGCAGGAACAAGGACGTCAATGAGCCGACGCGGGTTGAGGGGGTGTAAGGCTTTTTATAATTGGATAAAGAAAGGCTCAAAGAGCGTGGAAAGGGCTGGAAACGTTGGCCTGTGAACAAATGCGAAAAGAAAAAAGATGAAGCAACAATGGGGTTTGGGCCTAAAATAAAATAACATGGAGCACGATTTGTCAGAACGAGGGATGGATGGAAGTTCGACAACTGGCTGCCAGGAGATTGAGCGGACAGCCAGGATTTTGTGTTATTCCAGCCATTTCCACACCCTCAATTTTATGCTGTCCTTGCTCCAATTATCAATGTCAGTCGCGTCTATTGTGATGTGCGAAGTCGGGTCTCCTTCAAAATTGTCGCCGGCAACTCTTATTCTTATTCCGGCTCTTGATATTTGCTCATTATGCGGGATGCAAAGCGTGACAACCTTTTTTTCCATTGCGGTTTCAGCATAGAGGTCAGCGCACAGCCTGAATTTCGGCAAGGAGGAATCCTGCACTTTCATCAGGGTTATTTTTAACAACTCAGGCTGCTCCCTGGTATCAAAATCATGTGCTCCGTACAACAGGACCACCTCACCCCTTTTCATCCAAAACTCGCCTGTTGCAGTTTTTATGACAGGGGCAACCCATTTGGCGCCTCTCGTACCCTCCGCTTCATGCATCCAAGAATCTGGAGTCCCAGGCCTCTTGTCTTTCGACTGGCCCCAGTACCATCCCCTTTTCATGTCCTCGTCAGTGAAATCAGGAACAGAATCTTTTTGTCCAAACATAACAGCCACAACTATTGATACGATCACTGAGACCAGAATAATTGGTATTATGCTCTTATCCATATTAATTATTCTTGATCACTCAGCCTCTTCATGATCCGTGGTCTTTGAAAGTCTTGACAATCTCATATATGTCTTGGTGATTTCAAGTATTAAGATGCGGAAATCTGCTCCATGAAATTATATTGCGGCAATTGAAATATATACCTGTGTGATTCTATACAAGCTCGGCAGGAACAAGGACATCAATGAGCCGACGCGGGTTGAGGGGATGTGAAACTATATAAATCCTTGATTCCTCGGTTAGCTCGCCTATCCGCCGGTCACAGACCGGCGGTATTACGGCTCGCCTGTTAATTGGTTAGATACCTGTGCAGTA
>JACQOB010000016.1 GCA_016202745.1 Candidatus Aenigmatarchaeota archaeon
ATATAGAAGGGTATGCCGAAGCATGCCGCTACAATATCAGGAAGCTGGTGTATAACCACTACCTGAATGATCTTCCTGTGAAATGGTTAGAGAATAAGGCGTTTTGAATAAGCTCCCAAAGCCCGTGCCCACCGAAACGCTTATAAACCAGCACGCCAAAAGATATTTGACGCTGAGCGATATCGGTTTCAATGTTCTGAGCCCAGCGGTCTAAAATTGAGGTGGATTCAAATGGCACGAAGAGGTTCTTCAAGGAAGTACTACAGACTGATGAAGGGCAACAGGGAGATGGCCGTCTTCACAGGAAGGCAACCAAGGCAGGCTGCTCTCAAGGCTGCCACAAGGGGCCACACAGAGATCAGGCTAAGAGAGAGAGGCAGGCGCAACCGCGATGGAACGTACACGATACACGTGTTCAAGGGTTCCAGGAAAAAAGTAACCCTGCCCCAGGAAAACCGGGTCAGCTGGCTGCCGTCACAGGTCTGGAAGCCCTCTGTCAGGAAATCTGGCATCGAGAGGGTGAAAAGCCTTAGAAGAAGATAAGGCTTAAAGTCCGGCTTTAATCATCTGGTTAAGGCCGGCAATTTCTCTTTTTATTTTGAACCGGTGCAGCACGCCTGATTGTCCACAGCCGGCGTTACCTTCTTGTCTTCCCATTTGGCCCGTATTCTTCCTGCTGGTATCGCTCACAGCCTCTCCTGAACTCCCCCAGCGGCGGCAAGGAAGGGTCTGCAGAAGGCGTTACATCAAGGACCTTTGCCAATTCCTTGTACAGCTCTGGGTAATACCAGCACCTGTCATGGCCCTGCTTGTCCGTCCATTCCAGGATTATCCGTCTTGCCTCATTGTATTTGGCCTCAAAATCAACCATAATGATAGTAGCAGTCTGCCTATTTATATTCAAGCTATTTAAGGGCATCAGAGGAAGAGCATTATCACGCTTCCGTAGAACAGCGTGACCAGCATGGTTATCAGGAACACTGGCGCGAAGCGGACGCCCTCCTTCACCCACACCTTCCCGCCCTTCTTCTGCAGCTCCTTGATGCCCTTCTCGGTGAGGCCCTTCCACCTGTCATCCGCAAGCACGTCGCCGGGCTTCAGCTTGCTGGCGGGGACGAGCCTCTTGAAGAGGTTGGCCTCCACGAACCTGCCGTAACGCATGAATATTACAATGAATATGATCAGCAGGGGGAGTGTTATCATGTAGCTTGACGGCACGGCAAGGCCCATGTAGGCCGACAGGTAAAACACAAAGCCGGCATAAAGCAGTATCAGCAGGCCGGCAGTGGAGAATATCACCTTTGAGTCGCCCTTCAGCTCCTTCAGGAAAACAGCCGAGGCCTTCCTTTCCCGCAGGCCGAGCACCATGGCATAGGCAACAACATAGACGAAGGACGTGAAGAAGAAATTCAGGATCATCACGGCCGGGAACGGCAGCAGGCCCGCCTGCACGAAACCCGCGGGCTCGGGGAACAGGAACCCCAAGGCTCCCAGCAGCCATGCGTCGCCGTCCCCCCACTGCCTGGTGAAATACATCAGGAGGCCGAGTCCAAGGAAGGCCGCGCCGACAACCAGCGACTGCAGTATTATCGAAATGTCATTCAGAAAATAGGCATAGCCGCCCCTCGCCGCCAGCGCTAGAATAATCATGGAATACGGCAGCCAGTCCGGGAATTCAGTAGTCCTGAGGTCAAGGTAGGCGGCAAGGCCGAAGCCCCCGATGCCTATCAAAAGAAGGATTATTCCAAGCATAGAATATCTTAGCCTGCCAATTATAAATTATAGGCTTCCGCGGCCCATCCCACCAGATGCTTCAGGTCCCTGAACTTCATGTCAGCCTTCGAGAAGTCCTGCTTAACCGTGTACTTGTTGGGGATTGCGCAGGTGAATATTCCGGCTGAGTGCGCAGATTCTACGCCATACTCGGTATCCTCCGCCGCAATCATTTCCTCCTTTTCGAAGCCCAGCGCGCTTGCTGCATGGAGGTATATGTCAGGGTATGGCTTCCCCCTCTCCACGTCATTCCTTGTTGATATGCGGCTGAAATAGCGGAGGATGCCTTTCCTGAAGAGCTTGAGCGTGGTTTCAGCGCTGGAGTTGTTTGAGGCGGCTGCCAGCGAAACGCCCCTGCCCCTGAGATAGTCCATAGCCTTCCTCGCATATGGCATGAAAGGGATTGGCCTTTCCTCGAACCACCTCATGACCAGCTCTTTCTTGGGTTTTGCTAGCGAGCCTTCCTCCTTCAAGCCAATGCCATACCTATTCACAAGCTCCCTTTCGACAAGGGTTGTGGATTTCCCCACGTAATCCGCATATTCTTCCTCGGTAAAAGAGACCCCGAATGGCTTGAGCACTTCCAGCCAGCTGAGGTATTGCAGTCCTTCTGTGTCGAGCAGCGTCCCGTCAATGTCGAATATAGCAGCTTTCAGTTGCATGCATGAAATATGCAGGTTAGTAATTTAAAGCCAGCCTTCAATTTCCGCCACCAGCGCATCCTTCATTGTGGTGCCTTCATAGCCGTGGAAGCCGGGGCTCGCATCCACCTCCACGAACTTCTTGGGTTCTGCCGCCCTGGAGAACGTGTCCTGCGCAAGCGATATTGGTATCACCGTGTCGCCGGGTGAATGGAGCATCAGCAGTCTCCTTGGGGATATCAATCCAATATAGTTGTCCGGATTTATTGACCTGAGGAAAATGTCCAGCTTCTCATCGTCCTGGCCGGGGAACTTATAGCCTGCCGTGGCTATCAAAAGGGCGCCTCTTATTGACGGCTCAATGGCCGCCGCAATGACGGCCTTCCTGCCGCCGTTGCTAATGCCTGCCATGTATATCCTGCCGGCGTCAATCTCTTTTTTCCCCTTCAGGATGTCATAAGCCCTCAGCACGTCATGAATGGACTTGTGCTGCACAGGCTCGCCTCCTTCCGAGAATGTCCCATAATCCTGCTCCAGTGACGGCAGGGCCCCGCCGGTTTCGCCTTCGCCCCTCACGTCAATCACAAAGGTGGCAAAGCCCAGTTCGTTCAGGTCATTCCCCAGGCTCTCCTGCTCTGCCTCCTTTTTCACTGTCGCTCCCGGGAGAACGATAAAGGCAGGCACCTTGCCCAGGCTTTTTGGGACAGTAAGAAGCCCGTAAATGGTTGCGCCCTTGCTTGTGAAGGAAATCCTCTCAGCCCTTGCCCCAGGGGAATCCTTCAGGAGGAATGTTTCATAAGCCGGCGCGGGCCTGTTGGCATAGCTGATTATCCCTTCCGGGGAGACGGAGTATTTTTCGCCCTGCTGCGGCATGAAAAATGCGAACCCTATTATGGCTATGACAATCACGCCTGCAATGGGGTACGATTTCCTTTTCATAATGATGGGAACTGAGATTTGGAGGGAAGGCGCCGAGCTTAGCCGCTGGCTTGGCTTGACTGCCGGCTTGATCCAATTGGCGGAAATGTCCGACTTGCGGCAGTTGTCTGGCTTGCATCAATTGGAGCAAGCCAGCAGTGTATCAAGTCGGCAGGCACTCACGCCAGACTTTACGTCGCCTCCCTTTTTCGCTAACCTTTTTGGTAAAAAGGTTAATGGGGAGACTGAGATTGTCAAGGAAGGCGAAGCCGAATGAGCGACAGCAAGTCCGGCGATAACATCGCCGGCAGGCATCCGCGAATGAGGCAGCCTCCTTTTTGACCCACCACTTTTTCTTGAAAAAAGTGGTGTTTGAACTCAGGTTGCCGGCTCCCGAAGCCGGAGTCATAGACCATTCCAGACCGCCTTCTTGCGAAGCAAGGAGGCCCGGTTAACTAGACCATCTCCCCTGTCTTAGAGAATTAATTGGAATGCGGATAAATATTACCTTTTCGGGTGTTTTCCGTGGGAAAGCAGCATCTTCCTCATGTCCTTCAGCTCTTCCCTGATGTGTATGATCTCCTTCTCCGCCTTGAGGTTGACAAGGTAATCAAGCTCCGCGCGAAGGTCGGCGCGCCTGGACTGCCTGTTCTGGCTTATCATGATGAAGGAGGAAAGGAGTATGGCCTCTATCGAGATCACGAGCGTCAGGAGGTTGAAGGGGTAGGGGTCGAAGGCTGCGAAGCCGATTGCGAAGCCGACGTTGAGCAGGATCCATAAGATGAACCAGAAAATGTGCACGTAAATGAACTTCATGTGGCCCGCAAAGCCTATTATCACGTCCGAGGCCTTGTCCTCCACACTCTTCTTCCGTTCAACCTCCCTGGGGTGCTTGGTGGCAAGCTCCAGCTGCCTGCCCATCCGCCAGGTGTTGTGCCTCCTGAACTCATAGCAGATCTCGCACCTCTTGAGCGACTCTCCTTTCCTGAAGAGGTCAAGGTTGCCGCATATGGTGCATTTGTAAACCGCATCCTTCTCCGCGACAAAGCCTACATGAAGGGGGGGGCCCTTGAAGCTGATGTCAAGCCCTTCCTTTTCCTTTTTCATGGACATCCACCATTGGCGTGCCTGACTGCGTCTTCGAAGATGTCAAGGCCCTGTAAAGCCTGCTCCCTGGTCATTATCAGCGGCGGGCATACGCGGATGACGCTCCTGCCTGCCGCAAGAAGAAGGAGCCCTTTCTCGGATGCCTTGCAGAGGACAGTGCCCCTTTCTTCTATGCCGTACTGTCTGCTATTCTTGCCCTTTACAAATTCAATGCCTATCATCAATCCCTTTCCCCTTACGTCACCTATAATTTCATACCTGTCTTTCATGTCCTCGAAGCCCTTCAGGAGTATCCGGCCAATCCTTTTCGCATTCTCACCGAGCCTGTGCCTCCTCATGTATTTCAGGGTGGCAATGCCGCCTGCGCAAGCCAGCAGGTTGCCCCCGAAGGTGTTGGCATGCGCGCCATGAGGCCAGTCCATCAGGCTCTTGTTTGCCACTGTCACTCCAAGAGGGACTCCGCCGCCCACTGCCTTGCTGAGGGAGACGACATCCGGTTTTGTCCTGAAGTTTTCCATTGCCAGGAACGTCCCGGTGCGATAGCACCCCGCCTGCACCTCGTCGGAGCACAAAAGGACATCATGCTCATCGCACAGTTTTCTCAATCCAGGAAGGAAGCTGTCCGGCGGGACTATGTAGCCCCCTTCGCCCTGTATGGGCTCGACAAAGACAGCGGCCAAATCATTTTTCAATTCCTTCATTGTTTTTTCAATACCGTTCAGGCAATTATCAGAGCATTCATCCGGGGCTTTGCACAGTGGCCTGTGCGGGCACCTGTAGAAATAGGGAAAATCAACATGCTTCACAGGCAGGAAGGGGCCGTACCTGTCCCTCTGTACAGGCTTGGAATTTGTCATGGAGAGGCTTCCCATTGTCCTTCCGTGGAAGCAGTTGTTGAAGGCCATCACCCACTTCCTCTTGGTGTGCCACCTCGCAAGCTTGTATGCGCACTCTATTGATTCCGTGCCTGAGTTGGAGAGGAAGGCATTGTTCAGGTGGCTGGGCAGGAAGGTCAGCAAAAGCTCAGTGAAATCCACAGGCAGCTCAGCATAGAAATCGGCGAAGCCGGCGTGTATTGATATCCCGGCCTGCCTTCTCACTGCCCTGACTACATCAGGGTTCGTATGCCCGACGCCTGCTACGGCAACCCCGGCGGCGAAGTCCAGGTATTTCCTGCCGTCAACGTCCCACACATGGCAGCCCCTTGCCTTCCTGAACACGAAAGAGTATTCCCTTGTATAGCTGCGGGAGATCACCTTTTCATCCCTCTTCAGGATGCCGATGGACTTTTTCCCCGGGGGCCTGCATATGTACTTCATTGTATAACTATTGGCTGCCGTGCTAATAAAATCAGCTTATGGCGGCCGTATTCGAGCCGGCTGCCGTCCCGTTGGCGCCCATTGATAGCAATAACTATTGGCCCTTTATCGTCCTTGGCTTCCTTGCCCCCTTCCCGGGATCCTTTTTCCTTTCTTCAGGGGCAGCCGCGGCCTTTTCCTCTTCTATATCCACGACTTCCACCGCGTCCCCCGGGTTCCTGACAAACTTCACGCCCTTCTTCCCTATCACGCCCTTCTCTTCCCCAACCTCGCCGAGCTCTGTGCCGGCCGCCTTCGAATACTTGGACCCGATTACCCTGACCACTATGGTGCTGGCAATTATCGTGAAAATCATTACAAGTATCACGACGTTTATTATTATTCCCGCCGGGCCTCCCTGGCCCGCGGCGATAAGCGAAGCCGCGACTATTGGCGCCGTTGCGGCCGACTCTATGCCCTTCGGCGCGGCAAAAGCCAGCAGCAGCATATCCTTCCTGCTCATTTCTTTCCTTTCCTTCCCAAGGATGGGAATCAGGTACAATATCCTGGATAAGAAGACAACCAGGAAGAAAAGGAACGCCAACCATACCTGTTCAAGCGTGACAAAGAGTGCCACCCCTGCGCCGAACAGCGTGAAGACCGATATCCTCAGCATCTCGGATATGTGGTCATCAAACCGCCTGACTTCCTCCCTCTCGGGGAAGACCGTATTGCCCACTATGAGGCCGCAGATGGCCACCGCCAGCAGGCCGGACCCGCCGACAGTCTCGGTCAGGGCGAATGTTATCAGGGCTATTGAAAAGAGCAGCAGGGCCGTGTATTCCTTCATGACGTTCTTCACGAGCCTTCCGGCAGCAAAGCCGATGAACAGGCCGGCGCCCCCTCCAGCGATTATCTGGAGCCAGAAGGTGCCAGCGTAGGACAGCGGCTGGAACTGGCTTCCGCCTTGCGTGCCTATCAGCTCAAGCAGCAGCAGCGGCAGAAGCACGCTCAGCGGCGAGTTGAGGACAGCCTCCACCCAGAGGATTGTCATGGGCTTGCTGTCTTCCGGCATGAATTTCCTGAAAGTGAAGACAACGAAATCACCCGTGCCGCTCAGCACAGCCCCGAGCAGCAGGGCGTACACAGGCTCCAGGCCAAGGAGGACATAGGCGGCGAAACCCAGGAAAAGCGTGTTGAATATCGGGCCCACTATTGAGAGCTTGATGGAAACGCTTGAGAATTTCTTGAACACCTTGAAGCTCAGGTTGAAGGTGCCGGTGAACACTATCATTATGAGCGCCAATATTCTCAGGAAATCCGGGACAGGTGCCATCGCGTCCACGTCCACTATTGTCGCTGAAATGAACTGGGTGACTGCGGGATGCTGGAAGACAGTCGGGCCTATCAGGATGCCAAGGAGAATCAGGAAAATGACGTCAGGTATGTTCACCCTCTTGGAAAGGTTCGCGACGAGCACGCCGAAGCCGAGCAGTATGGCAAAATAAGTGACGATTATGGTGATGTCAAGTGCCATTATTAGAATAAGGTGCGCGGATATAAATATTGAGCCATATGTAGAATTAAACTGATTTAAATCCTGTTGCAATAGTTTTCACACGTGCTGGCATGAAAATTAAAGTGACTGACCTGATGGAATTGGCTAAAAAAATCCTGAAACTGCAAGGTTACAGCGAAGAGGAAGCCCAGACAATTTCTGACGTTTTAATGTACGCCCAGCTTAGGGGCAATAACCAGGGTTTGGTAAAACTTATCGGCAAAGGGATGCCAAAAAACCCAAAGGCTGGAGAAATAAAGATTGTGAAGGAAACCAGGATATCTGCCCTGCTTGATGGAAACAAGAACCAAGGAATGGTTGTCATGAAAAAGGCTTTGGAAGTAGCCCTGTCAAAAGCAAAAGAAAACGGCTTTGCCATAGTGGGAACAAACAACACAAGCACATCAACCGGCGCAATAGGTTATTATGCAAGGCAAATAGCCGAACAAGGCTACATAGGCTTTGTTTTCGCCGGTTCACCCGAGACAGTCAATGCTCACGGGTCTTATCAGCCTATATTTGGAACCAACCCCCTTGCAATAGGCATGCCATCTGCAAAAGACCCGGTAGTTTTGGATATGGCGACAGCATCCATGGCTTATTACGGCCTCATTGAAGCCAAGACTGCAGGAAGAAACATACCGCACGGCATGGCATATGACTCAAGCGGGAACATAACAACAGACCCGGCAAAGGCAATGGAAGGCGCAATAATGCCCTTTGACAGGGGATATAAAAGCTCAGGATTGTCGCTAATGGTTGAAATATTGACCGGCCCTTTGGTCCAAGCCTCTTTCACCGGCATAGGCGATACAAAAGGCAATTGGGGCAATCTCATATTTATCATAGACCCGGAACTGCTAACCGACAGGGATGACCTAAGAAATCAGGTGTCGCAGCTGGTTGAAAAAGTCAAAGCCACCAAGAAACTACCCACTACAGATGAAATATTAGTCCCCGGGGAAAGGGGAGGCAAGCTTGCAAGTGAGAGGAAAAGGAGAAATGAGATTGAAATTGAGGATAACCTTTACAGGGAAATAATAGTAGCTTCTGGCGGACAACCTTAACAAGCACCCAATGCCATCCAAGGCGCTTCACTTCTATCCTAGCGGCAGATAACTTTATATTGCTTCAGGCCGATTTCCTGTAAGCTATCCTCCCGCCAGAATCTGTAACAGCATCCCGCAACGCCTTCCAGTCAGCCCGCGTGCCACCCTCCACCAGCTCCCTTGGCACAAACCTCTTGCATTTTACAATGTAATTCCTGCCTTCAACTGACCTGACTGAGAACGGCTCAACAGGGATCGGGTCAAACCCGGGGCATTGGCTGCCGCAGCCCTGGTCTCCAAGCAATGCATGTTCCATCGCATAAGGCAGTATGCTCCTGTCGAGGCCATCCAAAGGGATCCCGTCCCCGGGCGGCGGGCCTCCTGTCACCCTGTCAAAACGCCTTGTGCAAAGCGGGACATACCCCCTTTGTCTTGGCTCTCCCGTGGCCGCCGCATATATGGCTTCCAGCGTGTACCTCACCCCGCCCTGGCTGGTGCGGAGATGAACAGTGGCAGCAGCGCGCTGTCTTCTTATTTGCAGCAGGTCCATCCAAGTCACTATATATTATTGCCGTTAATCTTTAAATTGCTATGCCAAAACGCTTATGAATAACCAAGACTGTTAATGGCCGAAGTTGCTAAATCAGGTGATAAGGTCACAGTCAAATACAAGGGCAAGCTGGCCAGCGGCAAGCCCTTCGACGAGAAGCCGGGCGGCCACCCGCTGGCGGGGAAGGATTTGGTTTTCTTCATAAGTCAGCTCTCAATCCTCGTGGGAAGGCCAGATTTTTTGAGACGTTCTAAGCGTTCTTGGTGGGACACTTCTCTTGTTAATCCAGTCTCAAGGGCTTTTTCTATTTCTTTAGCTGATTTGCCACATTCAGAACAGGCATTTTGGACTATGTATTTATCACCAACTCTATGAAAAGTCTGTTTCGCCCCTGCCGATATTCTTGAGGTCTTAGCCTGAAGATAGCCTTCTTGATGATGCATTATAATTCTACCTTTATGACAAAAGGGACATTCTATTTCTTTTTCTCCATGACGACCTAATCCTACCATATAATTC
>JACQOB010000023.1 GCA_016202745.1 Candidatus Aenigmatarchaeota archaeon
ATTATACATATATCACTGCCGATTTGGTAAGGGATTATTCTAATGATTCTTCCCGATGTGGGCAAACTTAAATATTGAATGGAATCATTATAGCGTCTATGACATTGGCGCTGATCATAAGCGTGGCTGCCGCTTTCCTTGTGGCGCTGTTCTTCATAAGGCCGGTGATGCGCTTCCTTGGGAAGATTGGCGTCCTCGGCATAGACCAGCAGAAGGCAGGCAAGCCGAGGATTCCCACCTCAGGCGGGATTGCCGCGATAACAGGGATACTGGCAGGGGTGTTCTTCTTCATAGGGCTGGAGACGTTCTTCATCCGTTCAAACGTGAATGTCCTTGTGCTGGTCGCTGCCGCCTTTTCCGTCTTCATAATCACCATGGTGGGCTTCTTTGACGATTTGGTGGTCGATTCGATATCCAGGAAGGACAAGGGTGTTGAGGAATACAGGATAGGCCTGAGGCAGTGGCAGAAGCCGCTGCTGGTGCTGCCCGCGGCGATACCCCTGATGGCCATAAGCGCCGGGACAAGCGTCATGTACCTGCCTTTCCTCAAGGAGATCAACCTCGGCATCCTCTATCCCCTCCTTCTGGTGCCCATAGGCGTCCTCTGCGTGACCAATGCGACAAACATGCTTGCCGGAATGAACGGCCTTGAGGCCGGCCTGGGGTTTGTGGCAACGTCCTCACTGGGCGCATATGCCCTCTACCTTGGAAGGATCGAGGCCTCTGTTATAGCGTTCACTGGGGCGGCAGCGCTGCTTGTATTCCTTATCTGGAACTGGCATCCTGCAAAGATACTGCCGGGTGACAGCCTTACCTACCTCACTGGGGCCGTGATAATCTCGGCTGTCGTGGTGGGCAACATGGAGAAGTTTGGCGTGATGGTCTTCATTCTATGGATCATCGAGGCCGTGCTCAAGCTCACGTCAAAATTCAAGGCAAGGAGCCTGGGGGAACTCCAGCCTGACGGGACATTGAAGGCGCCATACAAGGGCGTGTTCTCGCTCACGCACATCGTGATGAAGGTTAGGCCTTTTACCGAGAAGCAGGTGAGCCTAATACTTATATTGACCCAGGCCATTATATCTTTAGCCGCTTTCTGGGTGGTGGTGAACTTTTAGGTTATGAAAATAGACCTGAAGAAAATGGCCGACAAAAAGACGGCCATCCGGATTGTGATGAAGTACTGGTATGTGCTGCCGCTGATAATCATATTCATCTTCGGCTTCTGGATAAGGTCATTCCCTGTCAAGTACGGGGAGCTTACAGGGCTTGATGAATTCTACATATACAGGGCCAGCGAATACCTTGTCCAGCACAACCTCCAGCAGCCGGATATTGACGTGATGAGGAATTATCCGCTCGGCTTCAAGCCCTCGATAGGCGAGTATCCCGGTCCGACATACATACCCGCCATAATGTACCTGGCCGCTTCAGCCATAGGCATAAAGATGCATTTCCTTACTTTTGCGCTCATCTTCCCGGCATTCATGGGGGCTCTTGCCGCTGCCCTGATGTTCTTTGTCGGGAAGGCTTTGCAGGACAACAAGACCGGCCTGCTCGCCGCGTTCTTCCTTTCCGTGACGCCCGCGTTCATAACGAGGACTGCCGGCGGCGGCATAGAAAAGGAGGCTGCTGTCGCGCCGTTCATGATCCTGAGCATGTGGATGTTCATAGCGTCCTACAAGAAGAAGTCCTGGCTTTACGGCATCCTGTCAGGCATATTCCTGCTCATATCCGGACAGGTGTGGGGAGGCATCCAGTATTTTTACGTCCTGTACAGCTTTTTCGTGCTGATCCTGCTCCTGCTTGGCAAGGACACGGACCATCTGCTGAAGATGTTTGCGCCGCTTGCCATCATCGGGGTGGTAATACCGCTGGCCTTCACCTACCACCTGCCATATTTCAACCCGACTGTGGTGGTCACGGAATTCGTGCTTGCCATGGTCATCATAAAATACGCCCTGGCGCGGTTCGCCCTGGTGAAGAAGGAGCAGCTGAAGTATGTCGTACCTGTTATATTAGTCCTAGGTTTGGTTGGAATCGGTGTGGCTTCCCTGTTTGTTGAGGGGCTTGAGGACACATTTGACAGGGTTAATACGCTGCTGACAGGGAAGCAGGCAAGCGCCATCGCTTTCACTGTCGCTGAGAACCAGCCCGGGAGCATGAACGCCATAGCGCAGAACATTGGCTTCGGGTTTTCCCAGGGGCTGCTGCCATGGCTCGCCCCCATAGGCCAGTATTTCACCCTGTGGGTCTTCATGATGCTTGGCATGCTGATAGCTGCCTACCACCTGCTGAAAACAAAAGACCCCCTTTACCTTTACCTGGTCATATGGGTAGTGACAAGCATTTGGGGCGTGCTCTTCCAGATAAGGCTCATGTTCCTTCTGGCGCCCGTAGCGGCGCTGCTTGGGGGCTATTCAATCTCGGCGATAATCAATTCCACGAAGAGGCTGAAGATCATGCAGAACGCCGTTACGCTGAAGCAGAAGGCGAATTACGTCGCGCAGGGCCTGGTCCTGCTGGTTGCCATTGTTGTTGTCATCAATGCAGCGGAAGGCTATGCGTTCTCCAATGGGATCACCCCGATAATCTGCTTTGTCCAGCAGAACCCTCCAACACAATGCATTACAATTGACGGGAACGGCGACTACCAGTACGCGCCCAACCAGCCATGGTACGAGAGCCTGGGATACCTTGCGACGAAGACACCCGAGGATTCCAACATAATATCATGGTGGGATTTCGGCTACTGGTTCCAGACACGCGGGCTGAGGAACACGGTGGCGGATGGCGGGTATGGCCCGAGGCCTGAGCTGGCGTGGTGGTTCACTGCCGACTACACAAACTGGTCCATGTTTGAACCGGAGTGGAGGGACAAGTACGGCGTGGATTACATATTCATGGACTACACCCTCCCGGGCAAGTACGGCGCCATCTCGGCCATAGCCTCAGCCGGCAAGAACATCCAGGGGTTCCTGCAGTTCAGCGCCCAGCCGTCCGGCGGCACGGAAAGGAGGGGTGTCACGATAAACAATGCCACCTATAACGTGACTGATGTTGAATTCTCAGGGAACCCGTACAATCTTGTGCTGACAGTCCAGACCGGCACCACAAACATCCTGGAAATGAGGCTGTATGACCCCAACCAGCCCGCCGCAAAGGCATTCATAAATGAAGTCTGCACGAACGCCGGAATTGCCAGGGTTAGCAACAGGGAGCAGTCGCCGGGCGGCTGCATTGCGCTGAGGCCGATAGGCGTCTTCTACCTGCCTGACGAGGTTAAGAACACGATATTCTCCAGGCTTATGTTCATGGAAGGCGCGGGCCTGCCTGTGGAGAAGGTGTTTGACAACCAGCTCATGCAGATCTACAAGATCAACTGGGAGCAGCCTGAACAGCTTACAAGCGGCCTTCCATCGCAATAATTGTGGCTGTTTGTCAAAGAAGGCTTTTTTCCTCCAGGTTTTAGGGCAATGCTTATATTCCCTTCTCGATCCACCATATCATGGGACTGAAGATATGCCTGCTGTCCTCTGCGGGCGGCCACCTGACTGAACTGATGCGGCTGGACGAGGCCTTTACGGGCCACGAGCATTTCTATGTGACATTTGAAAGGGAGGACAGCGTGAATGTATTGAAAGGGCGGAAGGTATATTTCATAAAGGACCCCAAAAGGAATCCCCTCAAGCTTCTTGTGAACATGGTCCAGAGCCTCCGGATAACAATAAAGGAAAGGCCTGACGTCATAATCACAACAGGGGCCGGGGTGGCGGTCCCCATGTGCCTCTTTGGCAGGCTGGCCGGCAGGAAGATTGTTTTCATAGAAAGCTTCTGCAGGATTGGGGAGAAATCGCTCACAGGCAGGATGCTTTATCCTGTATCAGACATGTTCCTCGTGCAATGGCCGGAGACAAAGGAAGCGTACGGCGGGAAGGCAAGATACGAAGGGGCTGTATTATGATTTTCGCCACTGTGGGAACCGACCAGCACGACTTCAGCAGGCTGGTGAAGGAGCTGGACAGGCTGGCCGCAACGATGAAAGAAATGGTAATCGTGCAGCTGGGTTACACGAAATATGAGCCCAGGAGCATGGAATGGTTCAGGTTCAGGGATTATGCCGCCATTGAGGAACTTTACAGGAAGGCTGACCTGGTAATAACGCATGCCGGCGCCGGGTCAATAATCAGCTGCCTCAGGCACGGCAAGAAGCCGCTGGTTGTGCCCAGGCTCAGGATGTTTGGGGAGCACCTGAACGACCACCAGGCCGGCCTGGCAAGGCATCTTGAGCTGAAAGGTGTTGTGGCTGCTGTTTATGACATAGGGAACCTGTCTGCCGCAATAAAATCCGCAGGGCGCGCGAGGACAGTCCAGCAGGGCAGCACCAGGCTGGCTTCATTCCTGAAGGATTATCTCAGCGGGCTGGCGGACCGGGAACAGAGCTCAGAAGCGGCTTCCACCATTTCTCATTCAGCGCATACCACCTGACAGTTTCCTTCATGCCGGTCTCAAATCCTACTGAGGGCTTCCAGCCAAGGCTTCTGATTTTCGCCGAGTCAATTGAATACCGCCTGTCATGGCCCGGCCTGTCATCCACGTATTTTATCAGGGATTCGGGCTTCCCCAGCTCCTTGAGTATTATCCTTGTTATCTCCAGGTTTATCCTCTCATTGCCGCCGCCGGCGTTGTACGTCTCCCCCGGCTTGCCGTAATCCTTGACTGCCTTTATTGCCCGGCAGTTGTCCAGGACGTGCAGCCAGTCCCTTACGTTCCTGCCGTCCCCATAGAGCGGCAGTGGCTTGTCCTGTATGGCGTTTGTTATGAACCTCGGTATTAGCTTTTCGGGGTGCTGGTAGGGGCCGTAGTTGTTGCTGGAGCGGGTTACTGACACATGCATGCCATAGGTTTTCCAGTAAGCCAGCGCCAGCAGGTCACCGCCAGCCTTGCTGGCAGAATAGGGGCTTGACGGGCTCAGGTTTGATTCTTCCGTGAAGGAGCCTTTGACTATGCTGCCATAAACCTCGTCAGTTGATATTTGAACGTACTTGGACACGCCGTATTTCCTCGCGGCCTCAAGGAGCCTGTACGTCCCGAGCACGTCAGTCTGCACGAAGCTGCCGGCATCGATTATTGACCTGTCCACGTGCGTCTCGGCCGCGAAGTTGAGGACGGCATCGCACCCTTTCATCCATTTCTCAACAAGGCTCTTGTCGCAGATGTCGCCCTTCACAAACACGTATCTTGGGTCGCCTTTAATGTCATTCAGGTTGTTTGGGTTGCCGGCATATGTGATCTTGTCTATGTTTATTATCCTGGATTCAGTGCTGGCGGCAAGATAGTGCCTGATGAAGTTGCTGCCTATGAATCCAAGTCCGCCTGTAACCAGGACTGTCTCTTCCTTTTCCATATTCTATCCGCCCCTTTTCCCCTTCCATTTGAACGGGATCTCTTTTGAATTGAATGGCAGCCTGTACTCATCCGGCTTCTTCCTGTTATAAGGGTAGTCAGGCGTGTTTATGGCAATGGCCTCTTCCTTCCCCACAGCCTCAAAGCCGTGGTAGACTCCGGGTGGTATGCTGACTACGATTGGGTTCCCAAGGCTTATTATGAACTCATCCAGCTGTCCTCTTGTCCTGGACGCCTTCCTGCCGTCGTAGAGGACCAGCCTCATTGAGCCCTTAATGCACGTGAAGTTGTCCGTCTGCTTCTTATGGAGGTGCCAGCCCTTCACCCAGCCGGGATAGGAGGAGCACATGTAAACCTGGCCGAACCTGCAGAAAATCCTGTCGTCAGACCGCAGGATCTCCATGAGCCTGCCCCTTTCATCCTGGTAGACGGACAGCGCCTTCACCTTCACCCCCGCTATCATCGCTTTTCCCTTCATATTCACATGATGGATGGTCAGGGTATTAAAATAGGTATGCCCATTTGCTTCCGGGCAAAGGTATATAAACAGAGTTGCGGAACGGTCTATATGAAAATCCTGGTCACTGGGGCCAACGGCCTTCTGGGGAGCCACATAATAAATCAGGCCGCGCAGGACAGGAAAGCGGAGGCTGTTGGCACAACACGAACCGGCGCAGGAGGGTTTGCAAAAATGGACCTGGGCAGCGCGAAAGAAATCAGGCATGCTGTATCATCCTTCTCCCCCGATGTCGTTATCAACACCGCAGCGCTCACCAATGTCGACTACTGCGAGGACCACCGGGAGGAGGCATGGAGCATTAATGTGGAAGGCACAAGGGCCCTTGCCAGCGAGTGCAGGGAAATTGGAGCGAAGCTTGTCCATGTCTCCACTGACTACGTCTTTGACGGCAATGGAGGCATGTACAAGGAAACTGACGAAACCAGCCCTGTGCAATATTACGGGAAGACGAAACTGGAAGCTGAAAAGGCAATAGTGGGTTCTGGCATTGAATACCTTATTGTAAGGCCGGCGATAATTTACGGCTGGGGAAATGGTAAATTGAATTATGTTACATGGGTTATAGATTCCCTCTTGAAAGGCCAGAAGATACAGATATTCGACCAGTACAACTCGCCCACATACGCGGGCAGCCTCGCGGAAGCCCTTTTAAAGATAACAGACAAGACAGGGCTGTACCACCTTGCCGGGCCGCAAAGGATCAGCAGGCATGAGTTTGCCATGAAGGTGGCTGAAGCCTTCGGCCTTGACAGTAGCCTCATCGTGCAGGCAAGGGACAATTCATTTGCAAAGGCTGCAAGGCCGCATGACTCCTCACTGGACGTGTCAAAGGCTGCGGAAGAACTTGGAATGAGGCTGCATGATATTGGCCAGGGATTGATGGCAATGCAGAAAGGGCGACTATGAAAGGTCTTATACTTGCGGGCGGGACTGGCAGCAGGCTCAGGCCATTAACATACACGGAGAACAAGCACCTCATCCCGATAGCCAACAAGCCCATCCTGTTCTACGTGGTGGAGGAGCTCAGGAAGGCCGGGATAGCTGACATAGGCATAATCCTTGGTAACAACGCGCCGGAGGACGTGAAGGCGGCAATGGGTGACGGCAGCGCCCTAGGCGTAAGGATCACCTACATCTTCCAGGGCGAGCCGAAGGGCATAGCCCATGCTGTATATTGCGCGAGGGATTTCGTGGATAATGACAATTTTGTTGTGTACCTAGGGGACAACCTGCTCAAGAACGGCATCATAGAGATAGTCAATAACTTTGCCCGCGGGGGTGCGGATGCAAGCATATCGCTGTGCGCTGTCCAAAACCCCCAGATGTTTGGAATAGCTGAAATGGATGAGGAGGGCAATGTTTCACGCCTTGTAGAGAAGCCCAAGAACCCGAAATCAAACCTTGCGCTGATAGGGGTCTATCTCCTGAAGCCTTCCATATTCCCCATAATAGAGCAACTGAAGCCCTCCTGGAGGAATGAGCTGGAGATAACCGACGCGCTCCAGATGCTCCTTGAGAAAGGCTACATGGTTGACACCCACATAGTGAAAGGGTGGTGGAAGGACACCGGAAAGCCGGATGACATCATTGAAGCCAACAGGCTTGTCCTTGATGATCTGAAGCCGTTCAACCACGGGACAGTGGAGGATGGCTCCATGATAAGGTGCAGGGTTGGAATAGACAGCGGGACAAAGATAGGCCCTGG
>JACQOB010000024.1 GCA_016202745.1 Candidatus Aenigmatarchaeota archaeon
ACCCCGTCGTGCAGGACAATGATTATGCTACATGGCGTGCCTTCGGGAACAACTACTGGCCCAGGAAATACCTTATCGACGCCCAGGGAAGGATACGCTATGATCACATAGGCGAGGGCGCTTATGAAGAGACTGAAATGATGATCCAGGCGCTGCTGAAGGAGAGGGACGGGTCGCTGGCAACGACCGGCCTGGTGGACCCTGGAGGCACGACTGATGTCGATTATGGGCAGATAAGGACACCCGAGCTGTATCTTGGGTACCAGTTTGCGCGTGCGCCCCTTGGAAACCCTGAGGGATTCAGGCCTGGCCAGATTGTTCCATATTCAGCAGTAGAAGGCGGCGTGCAGGCGCCCAATGTAGTGTACCTGGACGGCGAATGGAGGAACAACGCGGACAACATGGAGCTGGTCTCCGGGAGCGGGAGCGTGTTTCTACTGTATAATTCCAAGGATGTCAACATCGTGGCGGGCAGCGACGGCCCAACGGATGCGGAAATTAGGGTTGACGGCGGTTATCTTGATGAAAGCAATAGTGGAAATGACATTTTGACAATGGACGGAAAAAGCACATCTGAAATTAAAAACCACAGGCTGTACAACATAATCTCTTCTGAATCCTATGGCGCTCATCTTGTTGAGATAAAAGCAAACAGCCCGGGATTCAGGATATACACCTTCACCTTCGGGTGACGGTAGTTGCCGGCTATGACTTGCCTGCCGGCGATGTTATCGCTGGATTTGCAGCTTTCGTCGGGTCTGTCGTCGCCGGACTTACCGTCGCCGGATCTGCCAGGATGCCTGCCATCTTGTTTTACGCACATAAAACATATAAATACCCCACTGCCCCAATATTTTACAGGTGTAAATAATGGCCAGGGAAATCCGCGTCGCAATATCAGGTGTGGGCAACTGCTGCTCGGCTTTGATGCAGGGCCTGTTCTTCTACAAGGATGTAGATTCCAATGATGAGCTTGTGCCTGGATTGATGCACAACGTGCTCGGCGGATACAGGATTTCCCACATAAGGCCTGTCGCCGCCTTTGACGTGGACGCAAGGAAGGTGGGCAGGGACTTGTCCGAGGCGATTTTCCAAAAACCGAACTGCACCAAGATTTTCCATAAGGATGTCCCCAGGCTGGACGTCACAGTCCAGAAAGGCCCTGTTCTTGATGGCGTGGCGGACCACATGAAGAATTTCCCTGACGACAGGACTTTTGTCGTTTCAGGCGAGAAGCCGGCGGATGTTGCTAAAACCTTGAAAGAATCAGAGGCTGAAATGCTTATCAATTACCTCCCTGTTGGGTCAGAAGAGGCAGTCAGATATTATGCGAAGGCAGCGCTGGACGCAGGGGTTGCATTCATCAACTGCATGCCTGTCTTCATTGTCTCCGAGCCAGAATGGGCGAGGAAATTCCAGGAGAAGGGCATACCCGCAATAGGCGATGACGTGAAGTCCCAGGTCGGGGCAACAATACTCCACAGGACACTCGCGAAGCTTTTCTCTGACAGGGGAGTGAAGCTGGAGAGGATGTACCAGATAAACACCGGAGGAAATTGCGATTTCTTGAATATGCTTGAAAGAAGCAGACTAATCAATAAGAAAAAAAGCAAGACCGAAGCGGTCCAGTCAAACCTGCCCGCGCAGGTCCACCCCGACAACATACACATAGGCCCCAGCGATTACGTTCCCTGGCAGCTGGACAACAAGGTCTGCTTCCTGCGCATTGAAGGGAAAAAATTCGGAAACGTGCCAATTGAGCTGGAGGCCCGCCTGTCAGTGGAGGACTCCCCGAATTCGGCGGGCGTTGTGATTGATGCGATAAGGTGCTGCAAGCTCGGCCTTGACAGGGGAACGGCAGGCCCGCTCACCTCCATATCCGCGTACACCATGAAGAGGCCTCCACAACAGCTGCCGGACGACGTGGCGAGGCAGATGGTTGAGGAGTTCATTAAGGGCTCACGTGAGCGATGATTCTGCTGTATTCACTTCTATAAAGTACTAATCTTTAAATATATTCCCAATAAGTCTATGCATGGACAGTCACGAACTTGACAGGCTCATAGGCAGATGGTATTGCGGGATGAGGGAGTCTTTTGACAAGCTCATTGTGTGGTCCTCATATTCCAAAGCCAGGCGAATCGAGGACATTGAAGATCCCGCATCTCAGTGGATAGCAGAATACAAAAGGGAAGGCCCGTTATGGGTAAAGATGCTGGAACTTGACCCCTCATGGAATTACAGGCTTTTTGAGCGGCTGGATGGTGATGTGAAGGGGGGCAGATTTGATTTCGTGAAGGCTGATGTTGCATACGCCAGCTATCCCGCCATCGCCATAAAGCGCAGGATGGTTCTCGTGCCAAAGGACAGGCCGGCGTACCCTTTTGACGGCGTCATCAGGCACACTTACCGCGGGAGGCTTTCCTCCGATGCGGAAACTGCAAATGACATAGCGGAGCTTGACTTCAAGCTGGGCAATTAGAATGGGCACGTGCTGCTAACATGATACAACAGAGCCCATATTTGATTCGCGGGAGAGATACTTTTTCTAAAATCTAATACCGTGTTTCGGATGCCTGCCGGCGATGGAGTGCCTACCGACGATTGAGTGCCTGCCAGCGATGTTATCGCTGGACCTGCGGCTCACGTCGGGCTTGTAGTCGCCGGACCTGCTATCTCCAATCGCGCCTTGGCGGGAATTTCTTGCGCCCGCCTCCACCCCACCTGCCGCCGCCGGCATGGCTGCCCCTGCCGGCCATGTTATGGCCGGATCTGTAGTTGCCAAACCTGCCGCGCCCTCCGCCGCGCCCGCTGTCAAAACTGTCGCGCCTTCCGGAATCGTAAGGCACACGCTTGAACGGCTCCTTCTCCAGCTTCTGCACCTCTATGGGGAACCTGTGGGTGATGTCCCTGAAGGTGTCATAGTCCCTGAAGCTCAGGAGGGTTATGGCCTTGCCTGTGCTGCCGGCCCTGGCCGTCCTGCCCACCCTGTGGATGTATTCCTCGGGGTCGGCTGAAAGCTCGTAATTTATTATCAGCTCCACACCCTTGATGTCCAGGCCACGCGCCGCTACGCCTGTCGCGACCAGTATGGTGGACTTCCCTTCACGGAAGCCGCTCATCACGTTCAGCCTCCTGTCCTGGCTGTGGCCGCCGTGTATCGCTTCCGCGTTGAACCCCTGCCTGTGCAGGTTTCTCGCAAGCGCGTCCGAGCCCCTTCTGGTGGCGGAGAAGATCATTATCAGGCCTTTCTTGTTCTCCTCCTTTTGCAGCAGGTGCACCAGTATCGAGAACTTCTCGTCCGGCTGCACGTCGTAGTAATACTGGTCCAGGTATTCCTTCTCCACGTGGGCTACGGATCTTACAGTCCGTGGGCTGCGCATGTAGCGCTCCTTGACCCTCATTATCTGGTCTGATATCGTTGCCCCAAGCAGGACCGTCTGCCTTTCGGTAGGCGATGCCTGCAGTATCCTCTCAATGTCCTCGATGAAGCCCATTTCCATCATCCTGTCGGCCTCATCAAGCACGATGGCCTTCGCCCTTGAAAGGTTGAGCGTGTTCCTCTGGAGGTGGTCGACAAGCCTGCCAGGCGTCCCAACCACCACGTCGCACCCGCGAAGGCCCATTATCTGCGGGTTGATGGATACGCCGCCATAGATGGCCTCCACCCTGAGGTGCGTGCCCTTCCCGAACTTGGAAAGCTCGCCGGCTATCTGCACCACCAGTTCCCTTGTCGGAGCGACCACCAGCGCCTGCACGCCGCCACCGTGCTGCACCCTCCCAAGGATGGGAACGCCGAATGCCAGGGTCTTGCCTGACCCGGTCTTTGATATGACTATGACGTCCTCCCCCCTGATTATGGGAGGCATAGCCTTTTCCTGTATGTCCGTCGGCTCCTCAATGCCCATGTGGCTGAGGGCCTTCTCTATCTCGGGCAAAATGCCCATTTCGCTGAATTTCATATCTCATCTTTTCTCCTTATTGATATTGTTTCCTTGGTTCAGTCCGGCTTTATGATATTTCACCAAGCCGGCATCCAAGGCTTTTCTCCTTATTGTGGTAATTAACCATAATCAAATCATTGAAGACCTGACTGCCGGCTTGGTTTTATTGATACAAGCCGGATCTTAATCTCAACAATCCGATTGGTCCTTTACCTTTCGTCGGATATGCAATGCAGGCGTCGCCCGCAATGAGAAATAGAATCAGTTTGTGACCGTTCCATTTCTTGTCTATCCTTCCCTTATAATTGTATCACATGTATTTAAAGCTTTGCATCACAGCATGTTAATTAACTCCTCTTTGGTGACAAAAGCTTTATAAGGCTAACTGCCATATTTTATGCACAGAAGTCAGACTTTCGATTTACGAAAGACAACGAAAGTCCGACTTGGTCATATCGACCAAAGTCGGCAGGCTAGCGAAAGTCTTTATAAATTACGAAGGAAAGAGAGACTTAGCTGCCGACATTGACCAACATCACCTAGTCGGACTGTAAAAAGAAAAAGACATCAAGAAGGAGACAAGAAGGGAATGGCGTCATATTACAGGGAAAGGGACATTGAGGAATTGTACAGGTTTGAGAGGAAGGAAAGGGACGTGAGGCCTGTCTTCAAGAACGAGAACCTGATTGTGGAGGCCGAGCCGAAGAAGGTCAAGGTGATTTCCCGCAGGGCAATGCCCAGGCTCGAGGATGAGGAGATCGAGCCGCTGAAGCTCATGGCCCCGAAGGTCATAGGCAACCTTTTCGACAGGGTAGGCTTCCTGAGGGAAAGGATTAACGAGGTCGCGTCGAGCATGAAGTTCAGGGAGACGCTGCACAAGGACATGGTGGCCGAGATTGACGTGGACATACAGGAGAAGATGAGCATGGAAAGCCGCGTCGCCGACATAGACGAGAAGAGGAACCTCAAGCTTGACATTTCAGTCCTCAGGAAGGAGAAGAGGTCCGAGGGCGTGCGATTCTGGAAGGACCTCATGGAGCTCAGGACGGAGCTGAGGGAGCTGCTCGAGCAGTACCAGACTGAATCTAAGATCGCCAAGATATTCGGCAGCGGGATAGAGAAGGAGGAGTAATGTTATGATATCCATACCAGATAACAGAATTGTTCTTGCTGCCAGGGATGCAATGGAGAGGTTGATAAATAATCTTGATAGGGTTAAAGGACGTTTGGATCCAGACTCCTCGTATGCCATATGTCCAAAGAACCATCCAGCCTTAATAGGAAAAGGCGATCTGGCGCTGGTCTTTGAATTGGGAGGCCATGGAACTGCAGAACAAAGGATTGGCCTTGTCGGGAAAATAGTGTATTATTACGAACGCCCTACTTATCCGAATAATTATATTCTTGAGGGGATGTATGTGGGGTCGGCTCCGTATACAATTCAGTGTACTGCGGAAACACTCAGAAATATGGGATTCGATAATATCCCTTACCATGAGGAAGTTAGTTTCTCTCCGAAAAAGAACATGTTCCCCCTTTTTTATCATCTTGCATCTGACCTGAGGGATGGAGGAACATACGAGGTTTATGACTTTGACAAGCTGCCTCCTTCTGGGCTGAAAAATATCAAGGAAATCTCAGGGCAGGCAGAGGAAACTGTAAGGATAATACAATCCGAAATTGCTTCGGGTAGATATGTGCTCAATGTTGACTATCATGGCACCAGAGATTCCCCTGAAGAGGCAATAAGAAGAATGCTTTTTGTCAGGACAATGAAAGGATCAGACACAGGCGAAATTGTTTTTGGTGACCTTGATCATCTGACATTATCTCCTAGAATAAAAATAGAAAATCTTTGGACACCGGAGGAGGGCTTATGATCGACTCGCAGGAAAGGCTGGTGACATCGGAACTGAAGCGGCTCGTCCCGGTCATTGGCAAGGAGAGCGCCGCCCGCCTCAGCAGGGCCTACCTGCTCGCCGACGAGGACACGCGCAAGCGCATATTCGAGATGATAGACACGATGAAGGCCTCCATATTCTCGGATGACGAGATGAGGGGCGCGATACTGATGGAGCCCCCGACAAAGGACGTGGCCATGGCGGGCGACATAAGGATGGGCAGCGTGCTCTACGGCAGGAAAAGGCTCTACCCCTACATGCTTGGGAAAGGCAAGCTGCTTACGCACATGGGCATATTCGGCTCCTCTGGCTACGGGAAGACCAACATATCGTACTCGCTTATAGAAAAGCTGGCCGAATCCAACGTGCCCGTGCTGGTATTCGACTTCTCCAAGAGGAACTACAAGGACCTGCTTGCCACGCACCTCGCGGCCCGGATAGACATATTCACCGTCGGAAGGAAGGTCGTTCCCTTCAGGTTCAACCCGCTGACACCCCCGCCGGGCATAACACAGTCCCAGTGGATGAAGGAGTTCTCCGCGATATTCGACCACGCGTACTGGCTGCTGGGAGGCGGAAGGCACATCATACTCAAGGCCCTTGATGCCATACAGGAAATGAAGAAGACACCGAGGATGGCCGACCTCAAGGACTGGCTGACCAACTATGCCGGCTCGAGCCTGCCCCCAAGGGAGAAGAACTGGCTTGCGACAGCTACGAGGCCGCTGGAATCGCTCTGCTTCAGGGAGCTGGGCGATGTCTTTGATTGTGAGGTGGGTGTTACACCATCTGATTTCTTCAAAGAAGGAAGGGTAACAGTCCTGGAGCTTGACGCGCTCTCCACAAACGACAAGACATTCTTCATAGAGATAATGCTGCAATGGCTTCGCGACTGGCTGCTTGTGCAGAACAAGAGGGAGGAGCTGCTGGGGGTGATAATCCTCGAGGAGGCCCACCACGTCCTGAACAGGGACAAGGCAAACAAGCAGGGCGCGGAGACTGTGGTTGATCTCATATTCAGGGAAGTCAGGGAGCTGGGACTGGGCATCATATACATCGACCAGCACCCTTCGCTTGTGTCTTATCCCGCCCTGGGAAACACGTCAACGCACATATACATGAACCTCGGGCTCGACACAAAGCACTCCTCTGACGTGCTGGACGCGTCCAACATGCTCGGCCTTGATTACAATGACGAGAGGCATTTCATAAGGAAGCTTCCCATCGGGCACGGATTCATGCTGTGCAGGTCATCCGAATTCACGGACCCCTTCACGGTCGAGTTCCCCAAGTTCGAGATACAAAAGGGCAAGGTGACGGACGAGGACATAAAGAGGCTCATGGCCGAGAAGCTGGAAGCCATTTATGGCGATACGGAAGAGGAAGCCGATGAAGTGGAAGCGCCAGCCAGGAAGGAGAAGTTCACTTCTGCAAGGCTTGAATGGAAATCAGATTTGAATGATGCCGAAGAAAAACCACCCGCTGCAATTGAAAGGCCGGCCAGGGCCCCTGCAGCCACCCCTGATGGGGAGGAAATAAAGCCGCAGGACCTCGATGAACACAGCTGGAAGATTGTCAAGGCGCTGGGCGAAGGCCGCGGCGTGTTCACGTCTGAGATTTACAGGCTTGTGAAGATATCCGGCAAGGCCTTCGTCGTCAAGATAAAGAAGCTGATGGACCTTGGCCTTGTCGCTACAAGGCCGGGCAAGGTGCAGAAGAACAGGATGAACTATTATTTCCTGACCGATGCGGGATTCAGGGTGTTTTCGAGATATTTCAGGCCTGCTGTTGCTGAAAGCGATGTAAGGCTGGACGAAATCATAGAGATGTTCTCGAGCGCGGGGTGGGCTTACAAGGAAAAAGAATCAAAATTCTCTTTCAGCGAGGACGGCAGAACCATTGACGTGCCGGTCATATCCTCAAACGACAGGAAAGCGATTTCAGCCGCCGTCGCAAAGACAAGCTACTTCATCTGCGCCAACGAAAGGATAAAGAACATGGTCATACAGGAGGCCTCGAAGCTCACTTACACAACCGGGAAGAGAAGGGCTGTTTTCGTGGCCACTGCGAAGAGGTTCGGGGAGACGCGGAAGTTCGAGATCATACAGATACAGTGACGGCCATTATTCACCCTAACTGCCGACTCAAACCAATATAAATCCTTACGTCAAGAAATAGAGTATAGAATCGTTGCCTGACAAATAAATCACCACATAAGGATATACTGCCTTCGTGCATTGATGCTATCATTTCCTACACACTACGAGTTTCAAACAAGTTTCACGAAATTCCAGGAAGGACATCGGCCGCTCACACGGACTTTGACCCCGCGTTTTTTCCAGATCAATTACCCTTTTTCATGCCTTTCTGGAGTCTTTCCTTGACTCCCGTTGACTTGCGTGGGAAATGGGACAGCTTTCATCCCCGGGTGGGCCCAACAGTGTGGCTGACTTTCCGCCTCCCGGTCACCCCTCTGCCAGAGTCCACCTGGGAACACAATTCGGTGGGAGCCACGGTGACCAGTGGAGCCAACACCCCCGGTCTCCACTCACCACCCACCAGGGCAGCCTTCCCTCACTGCCCAGGAGAGGAAGGCTGCCAGCGGGGGACGGATTCCAGCAGCGCGAGCCCACGGAGCGCTACAAGGAGACCTGCCAACATCCGTCCCCCGCTTCACCTGCATATGAGAGGCCAGTGCGACCCCCTCTGTAAACCTTTCCACCCCACCGCCAAGCAGCAGGCTGTTCCTTCCTTATCCCACACACACCCACACATGGATTGGGGGTAGTGGGAAACTGGCTGCACCTCCCAATCCCGTTCGCTGGCCTCAGCATTCATCCCCGTTGGATTGTGAGTTCAACGCAACACCATCTGGGGGAGCAATGAAGTGAAGGGAGAAAAACCCGGCACACCCGACCCTCGCAACCACAGGCCAAGGACCGTGAGGACCGCAGTGCACCACGACGATCCGGCCGAGTTGCACAGGATCCCGCCGCCGCGGCCAGGGAACCACTACCCGCAGACTACCGGCCACGCCTCAGCCGCTGGCATGTATTCGCCGCGCGGCAGACGCTGAAGTTAGCGAAGCAGGCAAGGCACGCCTTGGCTTGTGGATGGAGGAGATCCGCGCGCATCCTCCCGAAAAGATCCGCCCAATGTGGCGTACTCACGAGGGATCGCCGACGCCTTTGTACTGCCTGTGACTGCCTACCTGCTCCTTGTCCCTAACCGCCCTGACAGCGGCCATGAAGGGGGTGATGATTGGGAGCCGCACGTTGCAGTGGACACACGCAGTAACGGGATCGGATCGGGGTCACATACCCGACCAACGGGGGAGTGATGGACTTCATCATCCCAGCCCTCACAGGGGCGCAAGTTCCGGTCCCCGAACCGCGCGCGCGGAACGGGGATGAATGAAAGGGGAATCCCGGGTCTCCCTTGACTGGTTTTCGTGGGGAGCTGCAAGGGGACGCCTGGGATTCCCCGCTCCAAGCCTCCTGGGCCTTCGGCACCGCACGGTTTCTTCTCCTGGCGGAGGCGCTCAAGAAACCTGCAGCCAAGGGCCCAGAGTTTTCATCTGTCAAATAAACGGGATACTAAAATAGTGCAAGATAAGTAAAAAATAAAAAAATTCCCACTATTTCCCACTATCTGAGAGTGAACATAATCGATAACCTTAAAAAGCTAACCCCCAATAATAAAGTCCCTCTCACAGTTAACAGGGCTGCAACGCTCTAAGAGGGGTCAGTTCACTACACACAACAAGGAAAAGAGAGAATAATTACGCTTTCCGCATGGGCGTAACCATGGTCTTCCGTGACTTGCGCATGCATCCACGAGGACTTTGGTGTGGGGTTATGTGTAGGTGAACAAGCACTCGATTCTCTGGGTGATGTGGCGGATTCAGCTGCAGGCTTTTTGGATGCAGGCGATTCGCATGACCCGCCAGACATTGACCTGGATGTAGGGGAGGTGACTGAAGGTCTGAATCTCTGGGCCTGAACTTCTGGATATGCGTCTTGTTCTGGAAGCTGGTTTCTACAAGCGTAAGTCCTAAACCACAAATTGAGAGGAGGAGACGCAGGAAGGCACCATCGTGTTCGCCAACAACGCGCCTGGGAGGCGTACCTTGAACCTTGAAAGGAGTTACCGAATGGAAACGTGGCATTACATCGCACTGGGAGTGTTGGGATCTCTCGGTCTCCTGACGCTGATCTTCTCGGTTTTCACAGTGGGTCAGCAGACGGCGGCTGTGACTCAGCGGTTCGGCAAGTTCGTCCGCGTGGCGACATCGGGTCTCAACTTCAAGACGCCGTGGATCGACTGGGTGGCGGGACGTATCAACCTGCGCGTTCAGCAGTTGGACGTGAAGGTGGAGACAAAAACCGAGGACAACGTGTTTGTCCAGTTCGTCGTCTCGGTTCAGTACTTCGTCAGTCCGAACAAGGTCTACGAGGCGTTCTA
>JACQOB010000022.1 GCA_016202745.1 Candidatus Aenigmatarchaeota archaeon
CCAAGCGACAGGCCTGATCTCCCGGCTGCATTGGCTGCTACATTTGCTCTCTCATCAAGGTCGGCATTTCCTCTTGCCCTGGCATTCAGCTGCAATTCCTTCAGCTCTGCCGTAAGGCGCAGATGCTCCCTGATTATAGCCTCGTGCTCTGCCTGGATAGTCTCTTTTATTTCTTTCTTCTCCTCCACTGTCAGGTTACCGGACTCGAACTGTGTCATGGCTTCGGCTTTGACATCTACCCATGTCTGTTGCCTTGCCTGAAGCTGTGCATTCCTCTCCTCTAAGAGGTCCAGCTTGGCGTCTTCGTCGAACGTCAGGACTGCCCTGACATTGAAGACGAAATCGCCGAACGCCTGCCCTATCTGTTTCAGCCTCAGGTCAAAGACAGATATTGCCCCTGCCGATCCTGAAACCTGCGCGAATCCGAGTGGCGCTGACAGCACGATTGCTGCTACGAAGGCCGCTATCAATGCCCTCATACCTTACACCTCCCCGGCGTTTGCCAGTATAATTCTTTAATTCCTAAATCCCGAACAACCCGTCAAATCCTCAGCATGCTGAGATGGCAAATCCATACCAGATAAGCCCTTCCGTTTTTCCAGCATATGTCTGCTGATATCGTTTCGTATCTGCTGCGGAGGGCATCCGCCACCCCGTCTGCTTCCGTGTAATCAAGGGGCGATACGTCGAAGATCACGTAAGATCTCAGCATCGACAGGTCTTTCTTGCATATTATGAACTCCGCCCCTGCTGCTTCCAGGTAATCAAGTACGGCATCCATGTTCCTCACCTCACGCAGTTGAAGGCTTGCGCACCGTTTGCAAGCCGGCCTGTTTCCCCGAAGGAAAGTGGAAAAGGCAAAATGCAACCTCCACGCCATGTAACTCAAGGGACGTTGAAGTTTTCTTGCCGCAGACAATGCACTCCATCTCTTATCCCTCGATCCTGGGTGCGTACCGCGTGGCGTGCTTGCGCGCGATGATCTTCGACTCGCATAGCGGGCATTTCATCACGTGATAAAAGAATTCATGCCCGCATTTTGCGCAATCCCATGTTATATAATGCCGTTTGCGGTGTGGACTTGATGGTTTCTGCGTGGCTTCCCTGAGTTTCTTCATGTCCTCCCCGGTCAGGAAGCCGAATGTGTCGTCGTATTTTACTTCTTTACTTTCACCTATCTTCATGCTTTCGCCTATCTTCAGCAGACGATTGACGATTTTCATCGAATCACCTGCTGATACTATATTGTTTCACCAATTAGATAGTGCCATGAAACGTTCGTGAAACAGTCCCGTCAGAAAAAACTATTCGGCTCCCCTGTTCTTTTCCTGGTTGCTGGCATCCCGGAGCTTTTCTTTGTCATCTTGCGTGTCCACTTTCTTGCCAGTGTAATTTCCCTTAAGCCAGCTGAGCCTGTTAGTTCTTCCGTACCGCTGCTTGCGTACAAGCCCTTTTTCCTCAAGATGCATGACTATTCTTGTTGCTTTTGCGCGGGAGAACCTGAATTCCTTCTGCAGGTCGCTCTGCAGGGCGGTCTTTCTCTGTTCAAGGTATTGTATCGTCTTCTTTTCGTCTTCCCTGAAACCGTGCAGGAACGCCTGACGCTCCATTTTCCTGAAGCGGATGAAGCCGAATATGACAATAGCCAGGGCGATCACGGCGATGACTGCAAAAATATCTATGCCGCTTTCGGCAAGCTCGGAGTATTTCACGGAAAACAGCGTGCCCTTTACGCCTTCTTCGTGCCACGCGAGGATTATCCTCCTGCCGTCTGAGGTTATTATTGCATCCGCAGGCTTGTACTCGTCATTGTATATGCCGGATCCCGGTGGAAGCATGACCTTTACAGACATGTCAACTTCATTGTCGAACTGGAATTCAGTGAAAAAGAAGCTCACCGAATCGCTCCTGAAGACGGCATTGTCGACCGTATAGGATATTACGATCATGCTCACCGGTTCTGTCGGAAATATTTCTATTACATTTCCTGACAGCCTGTGATCAAGCTGCTTGGAGCCGTCCGACAC
>JACQOB010000027.1 GCA_016202745.1 Candidatus Aenigmatarchaeota archaeon
GGAGGGCGCGCATGCAACTGCACCGACTGGACAAACGTGGAGCCCATAGCCTTTGCGTGCGGTGTGTCTTCCTGCTCCCCGACCCAGGTTTTCCAGACAAGGACGTGCAACCCGGCCGCGTGCAGGAATGAAACGCAGTGCGTTGAGAACCCTGTCTGCCTTGAAACAATAGGCTTCGCGTTCAACACCAGCGTTTCAGAAGCGGTAATCCCTCAGGGTGAGGACCAGAACATAATAGGCACGATAGAGAACACTGGCCGGATCCCCATACAATTCAGCGTGGGTGTGGACAGGGAATGCTGCGATGTCTCGGTGTCAGAGACGCAGAACGGCACCTTTGTCCCCCTGAACACATCGCTGCTGGACAATAACGAGTCCAAGGACATCTCAATAGGCATCCACGTACCGCTCAACCAGACGCCAGGCACCTATCTTGTGACAGTGAACGTGTCTGCGCGGATACCAACAGGCCAGCGCGTGAACACGAAGAACATAATCGTAATAGTGGCCGCCAACGGCCTCATCCAGAGCGTTGCGGACCTTGGGGCTGCTTTGGCGGATCTGGACAGCAGGATAGCCGAGAACAAGGCAGCCGGCGTTGATGTGGGCCAGCTGGAATCCGAGGCGGAAAACATAAGGCAGCTGCTGGGCCTGGCAAGCGAAAGCATAAAGGCGGACAAGCTGGCGGACCTGAAGAGCATGGTCTCCCTTTCGGAGCACAGCATCAGGCTGGCTAACGAAAAGCTGGCCGGACTGGGCCTGGTAAGGCTGGTTGTCGAGAACAGGTTTTACATAATAGCTGGCATAATTCTTGTTGTTGTGCTGTCATACCTGACCAGCCAGATAGCCGTCCCATACTACAGGATGGGCAAGGATTTGAAGGCCCTGGAGAAGGAGGAAAAGGCGCTTGTGAGCACGAGGATAGATACGGAGCACCAGTATTTCTCCAGGAGGATTGACGAGAAGATGTTCAATTCCATGATGATGGAGGCGCAGGGCAAGGTCCTGAAAGCCAGGGCAACCCTGAGGCAGAGGGAGGAGGACAGGAGGCTGCTTGTCAGGAGCAAGCTGACACCCAAGGCTGTGATTAACTGGCTCAAGGGGATAAGAAGGATGGGAAAGAGGAAACAGATTAAATAGCGGGGCGCCAATAAATATATAGCTATGGAAAAAATAGAGAGGATAACAACAGGCGTGAAGGGCCTGGACGAGAAGATGCAGGGCGGCTTCTACAGGGGCAGCGTCAACCTGATAACGGGGAAAACAGGAACCGGTAAGACTGCGTTCAGTTCCACCTTCCTATTCCAGGGCGCCCTGAAGGGCGAACCAGGCTTTTACATGTCCACCGAGGAAAGGGTGGAGGACATAAGGGGCGACATAGCCGCGATGTTCGGCTGGGATCTGAGCCAGATTGAGAAGAAGAAGCTGCTGAACTTCATTTATGTAAAGCCCACGTTCCCGCTGAAGAGCATAAACACGGAGGAGATGAACAAGTTCGTGAAGCTCTACCTGTTCGACATAACAGACCAGGTTGTCAAGGGCATCAAGGCCAATGACGCGAAGCGGGTGGTAATCGACTCTGTCTCGATAATAGAGATGTTCGTTAAGGACGAGTACCTCTCAAGGACAGTCCTCATACAGCTTGTTGAGAAGCTCAAATCGCTTGGCGTGACTGTCCTGCTCACCGGCACCATACCCGAGACGTCGGAGGCGCTGTCAGGGGGCGGGATAATAGAATACATCGTGGATTCGGTCATAAAGCTGGATTTCCTGCCAGTGGCGGAGGACTTCAAGCGCACCCTGACAATAAGGAAAATGAGGAGGACAGACCATTCCGTACACATACACCCGTTTGAGATAGGAAAGAGCGGCATTGAAATCATCGAGATACCGCAGTACAAGACCAGATAGTACCATTTAGATATTTAAGATGTGCCAGCCATAATAACATAGAAAAGGTGCGCTATGGTCAAGGTAAAAGACGTGATGAAGAAATTCGTGTACACTGTCGATCCTGAGATCAGCGTTGATGCCGCGGCCAGGATAATGACCAACAACAGGATAGGGTCCATAATAGTTGTTGACAAGGGCAAGCCCGTGGGCATCGTGACTGATTCCGACATTGTAACTGTTGTCGCGAAGGGTGATGACCCGAAGAAGGTCAAGCTTAAGAGCCTGGAGCAGAGGAAATTCATCACTGCCTCACCGGAGGAGGACCTTATGAAGGTCATAAGGACAATGGTCAAGACGGGCGTCAAGAGGATGCCCGTGATAAAGGACGGCCAGCTGCTCGGGATAGTCTCGGACAAGGAGATAATGATAACAGCCCCGGAGATGATCGACATACTTTCCGAGAAGCTCAAGGCCAGGGTGTCGATGGTGGCGCTGCCCCACCAGACAATATCCGGCATATGCGAGCTGTGCGAGGGCTATTCTGACGAGCTGAAGAATGTTTCCGGGAAATGGGCATGCGAGGACTGCAGGGGAGATTAGCAGACGGGGCCAGGTTCCTGGTCGCTTAGCCAGTCTGTTTCGCTGTCAGTGTCCGCGTCCACAGGGCTTCTTCTTATTGTCTTGCCGCGGGCGGCTGATATGTTCCACTGCTGATAAGCGCCGCTGGCTCCGCCTTCCCAGGCGACAAAATCGGTTTCATTGCCGCCGGGGTCCCTCAGCGTCAGCTGGTCACCGTCGTTGTTGAGTCCCTTAGTGAAGCCCGACACTCCAGGGTCGCAGCCTGTGATGTCACTGAAGCTTGTTGAGTTGCGGGATATTGTCAGGTAGGAGGATGCGTATATCGTGTAATTGAAAAGTGTCCAGGGGGTCTGCGTGTTGTCCTGGATGGTCCAGCCTTCAAGGCTTATGTCGGTATTGGTGGGGTTGTAGAGCTCTATCCATTCGTCCCTGATGTCAGCGGTGTCATAATAAACCTCCGTGAACAGCACACGGTCCAGGCAGGCCTGGCTTTCATCCGGCTTGCCGGATGCTGTGCCGCATGCGTTCTGGTCCGTGCATGTCCTTGTCTGCACGCCTGCCCTGCAAGCCGACCAGGCTCCGCACTGCCAATCTTCTGTGCAAGGTGCTGGTGTTTGTGTCTGTGGCTGTTGCGGCGACTCGGGAGATGAAGGTTCCTCATTATTTGATTCTGGCTGCTCCTCCGGTTGTGTTTGTGTTGTTGTATTTTTCACGTTCTGTGTGCTATTGTCTGTTTGTGGTGGTGGCTCAGGTTCCTCGCATTCCTGCGCTTCCGGCTTCTTGTCGGCAACTGTCCTGCAGTCATTGACATCGGCGCAGTTCCTTGTCTGCAGGCCGGCGGAACAGGCAGACCAGTCGGAACATCGCCAGTCCTCAATGCATTCTGTTGCAGGCGGCACGACAATGGACTGCCCGGTTATTTCCAGCCTGAGGTTGTCCGTGTTGGCCGCGAGGAAAACAAACCCCGTGGAGCTCAGGTAGCCGATGGATAATATGGCCACAAAGGTGATGAGGAAAGCCAGCAGGGGCAGCCTGTCCATATGTAGAATATCATTCCCTTAAATATAACTTTTATTTTACTATACTAATGTGCAGGCTGGCACAAATATCACTCAGCCTGCCATGCATCGTGGGCCCGTAGCTCAGTAGGATA
>JACQOB010000025.1 GCA_016202745.1 Candidatus Aenigmatarchaeota archaeon
CTCGCCTTTCTCGGCTTCTTTGATAAATCTGATATCTTCCAGCACCCTAAGAAAAGCATCCACATCTTTTTTGGGAAGCTTCAAAGTCAGCATCTGTTCCATAATTAATTTGTGGTTTTGCGGCTTATAAAACCCCTTTCAGCTAGAAAACCTTCCGCAGGACAATGAAATAGACGCCCCCGAAATCCTTTGCGGGGACAAGCCTTTCCAGGCCGAGCTTGAGGATGTGCTGGGGCTCCAGGCCTGCGTGCCAGCGGGGCTTCTGCAGGCTGAAGAGCGAGTCGAAGTGCTCGACCTTGAACCCATGCTCCATTGATGTTTTCGTGATCTCCTCCCGCGTGAAGAGGTGCACCCTTGCCCGCTCGCCATCTGCGATGAAATATCCTTCCTCAGGCTCCCTGTCCGCGAAAAGCTTCTCCCTGAACCTGTAGCTGCGGTCCCATATGCTCGCTGCTGAGGCCAGGACGCACCCCTTCCATTTGAGCACCCTGTTCATTTCCCTGAGCGACGCGCCAAGGTCGCAAAGGTTGAGCACCCCGAAAAAGCAGATGGCGCTGTCCACGCATTCGTTGCTGAAGGGAAGCTCTTCCGCTGACGCAATAGCCACGGGCTTCCCCTTTCCCTCCGCGGATTTCACAGCTGCCTTGTTCCTGTCAACCCCCACGCCGTTTTCCAGCAGCGCAAGGTGGAACCCGGTCCCGCAGCCCACGTCAAGAACAACCGAGCCATTCCCTTTCGGGAGGAACTTCTCCATCATCCGAATCTCCCTCGTCCGGATGACCTTAATGGCTGTCCGGTCCTCAGCGCCCCGCCTATTCGCTGCCCCTCCCCTGGGACGTGTCAGTTTCATGCCAGCCACTGCCTTAATATTTGCGAAAAGCAATAAAAGATAAATAGGTGGACTATATGCCAACCGAGTACATAAGCGCGGTGATTTTGCTTTTCGTGATAATGGACCCTTTTGGCAGCATACCTTACCTGATGAAGGCCACCCAGGGGTTCAGGAAGCCCAGAAGGGCCGCGGGCGCCAACAGGGCCACCCTGATCGCGGGCGGGGTTATACTGGTGTTCGCCATTTTCGGCGCGTACATACTCAGCATCTTCAGCATTGACGCCGCAAGCTTCAGGATAGCGGGCGGGCTTGTCCTCGCCATCCTTGGCCTGCAGCTTGTCCTGGGCATCTCGCTGACGCATGAGAAGAAGAAGGACTACGACACAGCTATAATCGTGATAGGCACGCCGATGATAACAGGCCCGGGGGTCATTACCACAATCATATTGCTTGAGGGGAGCATGGGTCTTGTGATGACGCTGGCCGCCGCTTTCACCGCCCTATTCCTCACCTGGCTTACCCTGAGGCTTTCAGTCTCCATCCAGAAGACAGTTGGCAGCCAGCTTGTGGAGATAATCTCCAGGATATTCGGCATACTGCTGGTCGCGATGGCTATAAGCTTCATAAGGGCGGCAATCTTCCTGCCTGTGGCTGCATAGTAACAAGATAATTTCTCTAGGTCTCCAGGCCCCGTCCAGTATTAGGCCTAATTGACCATCGTATCCTGGCCCTCCAAGGGTGAGAGTATCTGTCTAATTATTTCTTTTTTGGGAACTGTGGGATACCGTGTTATCATTTCCCTTGCGGCTTCAGGGATGGTCATCTCAAAATATGAGCCCTTTACCGTCATGCCAGTGGGCAAATAGCCGGCAGCCTCTATCGGCTTGCCTATGAAATCCCAGTAAAACCTTATCGCGTTAATGGAGCCGTCGAGCATTATTGAAGTATATCTCATTTCCTCCGCCCTTATGCGCTCCTCAAAACCTTCGGTTGTCGCAGGCAGGCTTGCAAGGAAAGCGTCAAATTCAGGTATCTGCCCTTTGTTTAGGGCGCGTATGTCATCCATCTTTCTCCTCATCCCGTCCGGCCCTTCCTTATTGAACCCCTCAAACCAGCTTTTCAATAAGTATAATGAGTCTGAGTGCTGCCCGGAGTCCCCGATCATTCTGACCAGCATCGGGATGTCCATGGAAGGGAAATTTACATGCCTGCCCGTGAAGACAAACGAATAAGTTCTCGTAGTCCCTGGCGTTGCCGGCACGGAATACCTCTCATCCTGCAGCTTGTCCCTCACCGCCATGAGCCCATCCGGGCCTGCCTCCCCCAAGGCATCCAGATCATCCAGATCGTCGGGTAGCACCCCCAGGTCTATTGCATAGTAGGCGGCATAATGCCATGATATTCTCTCTCTTGTAACTTCCTGGTATGCCTGAGGGCACTCGACAATGGAATCCGCAAATTCCTTCATATCCGTTAGCGTCGGAGGCGAAAGCTCATCCGTACCTTTCTTCGGCGTAAGGTGGGCCTTTACGCTTGCGATTATGGGGCGGAATGCGCCTTCACCTATGTCATAAGTGACTTCCAATATGTCCATAGTGATCATTGGCGGATGGCTTTATAAAGC
>JACQOB010000018.1 GCA_016202745.1 Candidatus Aenigmatarchaeota archaeon
AGGTGTGCGACCTGTGCGGCAGGCCATCCAAGGTGCACACCTGCGTAATCTGCGGCGCAAGGGTGTGCGAGACCCATTACTCATGGAAGGGACTGTGCACGAAATGCTATGAAGCGAGGCGCGGCGGCAGGGTTGCAAGGCCATAAGAAGCTTTTTACCATATATTGGGTATGCGATTCAGGGAGGATAATGAAAAGCTTGTGGTTACAGTGCCAGCTGTGGAGCATAGGATGCTGATTTCTCGCAGGGAATTATATCCTATGTATCGTAGATCCGCAAGTGAACGATACATAATTTCTTTCTACCAGCTGTCTAAGCCAGGATATTATGGCGGGACATTTGCAAGATATGAGAGAATACAGGACAAAGACGATTTTAGCTTTGAGATATGCGCTGATTTCAGCGATAAGAACATGTTTCCCCTGGAATTGGACATAAGGGAATGGAGGGATTCAGGAGAAGCGAATGGCTATTCCCGCAGTTACCCATGGTCAAAAGTCAGGGTTGAGCTTGACCTGGAGCACGATTTCTAGCCTGAGGGCATCTAATACCCCAGCTCCTTCAGCACCTTCAGCGCGACATCCGGGGGTATGCCGCGGGAGGAGGCTATTTCCCTGACACGCGAAATGAATTGCGGCCTGCTCATGAAACCCTCCGAGGCGTGTATCTCATTCTTCACATGCTCCACTATGTCCACAATCTTCTTCCTGTCGCCCCCCATCTTGTGGTCCAGCACTTCCTTGTAATCGTACCTCTTGATTATCCTGAAGAACTCCTCCTCCGTAAGCCTCTCCTTCCCGCCCATCAGAACCACTAAAACTCATGCGTCACGACGTCCATGTACTCAGGGTGCTGCTTCAGGAACTTGTCCCTCACGTAGGGGCACGAAGGGATAATCTTCATCTCATTCCGCCTGGCAAACTCAAATGCGGCGTGGGCAAGCTGCTCCGCTATCCCCTCGCTCCTGTGCTCCTCCGGGACATATGTGTGGTGCAGGTCCATCACGTTGTTGACTTCAGTGTAGGCCATCAGGGCCTCTGTGTTGTCACCGAAATCGATAAAGAACTTCTGCCCCACCTTGTCGTGCTGGACCCTGAACTTTTCCATGATATGAATTGGGCGCTGGTTATTAAAATGGTTTATGTCAGCGGCTTTCCCGGCAGAATATGACGCCCTTCAGGTGATTGGGCAAACCGCTGCGGGATTTCTCGGTGTCCAGCAGGTTGCCGCAATTTCCGCAGATGTCAGACGCATCAATGGCGTCTTCAGGCCTTAGCCTATAGGAACAGGCAAACCCGTCGCGGTCCCTATGGTAAATTGTAAGTGTTCTGCCTTTCGGCTGCACTGCCGCGGCGGGCACAGCCGGCAACAGCTCTTTTATTTTCCTGCAGGTGTATTCAAGGCCGTCCCTTGCGGCCCTTTTCGGGGGGTCAAGGAATTCCCGCAAGACGTTTTCATCGTCACCCAATGCCTCAAGATAGTGCTTTTCAGCAGTCCGGTAGCACTCCATGGCCGCGGCCAGCCTGCCGCTTCCCAGTTTGTTGTCAGCCTCATTCCTGTAGAAATCCGCAGTCAGCAGGGCGGCACCCGCATCGCGCCAGCTCATGGTAACCTGTATATTAGTTGTAGCCAAAACTTAAATAAACAATATAATTGCCAAACCCAAATATAACACATGCCTGGGACGCTCATACTCACCCATGCCGATTCCGACGGCATTTGCGCCGGCGCGCTGGCCTTTGCCGCCTTTCCCGACGCGAGGATATTCTTCACCAAGCCCGTCTCCCTGCTTGAGGATTTGCAGGACGTCAGGGAAGGCAGGATCATATTGTGCGATATAGCCCTGGCAAACAATACCGCAGGGCAGGCATTGGCGGCTCTTTCAGGAAAGGAGGTATTCTACTTCGACCACCACCCGCTGCCTTCAGGCGTTACAGAGGAGACGGTGAGGAAGTCGGTCCAGCTGTATTCCCATGACGACAGTTCCTGCGGCTCCGAGCTTGTATACAGGAAATTCCAGTCCAGGCTGCCGCAGGAGGCTGTCCTGCTGGCCATCTATGGCGCAATTGGCGACTACACGGACAACACGAAATACATCCAGGAGAAGCTGGCCGACTGGGACAAGAGGACGCTTTACTTCGAGATTGCGACGCTTGTATTGGGTATTAAGAGCGAGGAGTTCTCTGATTATGACGCCAAGCGGGACCTTGCCGGGCTTATGTCAAAGGGCGGCAAGCCCTCCGACATGCCGGGCCTTGTTGAGGCCGCCAGGGAAGCGGCGGACAGGGAATTCGACCTATACAGGCTTGTCAGGAAAAGGGCCCAGGCATTGGGAAAGATCGGATATATCGAGAACCTGCCCTCCTTCGGCTTCAGGGGCGCTGCCGCGCTTTTTTCCGCGAGCGTGACTGGCAAGCCGGTGGGCGTCGCCGTCTACAAGAGGAGGAATTACCTTGACATCACCATCAGGCGGCGGAAGGCCATAGACCTCTGCAGGATGGCGGAGAAGGCAGCAGAGACCGTGGGCGGTTCAGGAGGCGGCCACCCGGAAGCGGCCGGCGCGAGGATACCGAAGGGCAGGCTGGACGATTTCCTGAGGGCGTTCAACAGGATGATAAGAATTTAAGCCAATATCCTAATTCTACTGTATGGATTCTGCAAGAGCGCACATCACGGTCTCGGGCATGTTCCACGGCATGTTTTTCAGGTCAGACATCAGGACCAAGGCCAGGAACCTTAGCCTGAAGGGGTGGATAAAGAAGTCCCAGGGCGGCAATTTCGAGATAGTGGCCGAGGGCGACAGGCAGGCCATAGAAACCCTTGTCAACTACATAAAGAACGGCGAGTTCACCCGCGTGATAATCAGCATGGACGTGAAGTGGGCGGACTTTGCCGGCGAGTTCAAGGGCTTTGAAATAATATCAGAGGATTTTGCGTGAGGGAGGTGATAGGCATGACTAAAATCGATTTGAGCGGCAAAGAATTGGGGGATTTGATATATGAGATGTTGTGGATTCGCACCGATTCCGATTCAAGCCCGCAAGCTAGGGGTAAACTGGACAATCTATTGAAA
>JACQOB010000038.1 GCA_016202745.1 Candidatus Aenigmatarchaeota archaeon
AAAAAATATACTGTAAAAACTTCTGCTTCATTGTCTGGCGTATTGCATTTAGGAAGGTTGAGCGATACAATAAGGGGCGAGTCTGTTTTCAGGGCTTTGGAAGACGCTGGCGCGAAGGCGGAGCTGATATGGGTGGCGGAGGACATGGACCCGCTGAGGAAGGTGCCCAAGGGCGTGCCAAAGGAATATGAGGACTACATCGGCGTCCCTGTGACGGACATACCGGACCCCGGAGGGTGCCACAAATCATATGCGGGCCACCACGTGGCGGAGTACTTCAAGGTTCTCGATGATTTTGTCACGGCTGACATGAGGAAATACTCGATGAGGGAGGAGTATAAAAGAGGCTCTTTCAGGGAACAGATCAAGAAAATATTGAATGATGCTGAAACAATAATAGAAATACAGAACAAATACAGGCGGAACAAGCTCAGGCCCGGCTGGAGCCCGTGGACGCCGATATGCCAGGAGTGCAGGAAGATAATCACGCCCAAGATAACCGGGTTTGAGGGCGGGAAGGTTTTCTACAGCTGCGAGGATTATAAGTTTGAAACGACCACGGCAAAAGGCTGCGGGTTTGAGGGGGAGAACGACCCCCTGAAGGGCGAGGGCAAGCTGCTCTGGAAATCCGAGTGGGCTGCCCAGTGGGCCCACTGGCAGGTTGTCTCCGAAGGGGCGGGCAAGGAATACCAGGTTCCGGGGAGCGCCTTCTGGATAAATGCGGAAATTGTTGAGCACGTGCTTGACTTCCCCTCGCCTTTCCCCATATTCTATGAGCACATAATAATTGACGGCGAGAAGATGTCAGCAAGCAGGGGCAACGTTGTCTATCCGGAGGACTGGCTGGCCGTGGCGGACGCCGAGCTGTTGAGGTTCTTTTACAACAAGAAGCTGATGAAGACAAGGAGCTTTTCCTGGAAGGACCTGCCAAAGCTTTATGACGATTATGACAGGCATGGGAAGGTGTATTTCGGCGAGCTGCAGATTGAAAACAAGAAGGAGGGCAAGCACATGAAAAGGCTGTTTGAGATTTCCCAGAAGGGGAAGCCAGTTAAGGGCTTCGTTCTTCCCTTTGATTTTGCAGCGATAATTGCGCAGGTGATCCCGGAGGGCAATTTGGTCGAAGGGGCAACCCGGATACTGCAGGCAACCGGCCACATCAGGGGCAAACTTGACAAAGATTCCGTTGCAGTACTTGAAGAAAGGCTGGCCCATGCAAGGGCCTGGTCGGATAAATACGCGCCGCCGGAGAGCAGGATAGTGGTAAGGGAAAGCATTGACGGGAAAATAAGTCACCGGCTGTCTGCCAGGCAGAAGGGCGCGCTCAAGGATCTGCTTCACGTTCTCGAAAAGGGCCCTGACGAAGGGAAGCTGACTGACGCATTCTGGGACATTGCAAAAAAGAATGGCATCGAGGCAAAGGAGCTGTTCGGGGCGGCCTACATGGTCCTGCTGGGGAAAGAGAGGGGGCCAAGGCTTGCGCCGTTCATACTGGCTGTTGGAATAGAGAGGGTTGTGAAGCTTCTGAGGGAATTATGAAAGTGAGACTGGCGAAACCGGCTGATGTAGATGAAATCTCAGGAATCGTTTCAGTGCTTGACACGAAACAAACGATGCCATCGGACATCGGGAGAATTGGAAAGCACATTTCAGCTGGCGAATATTTTGTTGCACAGGACAGCGGAAGGGTTGTTGGGGCGATGATTTTGTATTTTGATGATGAGAACTGCCAGCTCGTTCTCATTGCCTCAAAAAAAGGGGGCGCAGGGAGGCTATTGGTCGGGTATGCCGAAAGAATGTGCAGGGAAAAGGGCGTGCATAAGTTATGGTGCTGGAGCCTGGCAAGGTATAAGGCGAGGGGCTTTTATGAGAATATGGGGTTCAGGGAGGCTTTCCTCCTGAGGAAACAGTTTTTTGGCGAAGACTGCTGGCTCTTTGGCAAAGTGATAAGATAATGGTTATAAGCCTGAAGTGAATAAGTTTCTATCTGGGGTCGTGGTGTAGCTAGCCTTCCTGCCGAGCGGGGGGATTGGCCTGAGCTGGTCTAGCATTGCAGCTTGGGGTGCTGCCGACCTGAGACA
>JACQOB010000001.1 GCA_016202745.1 Candidatus Aenigmatarchaeota archaeon
CCAGGGCGAGGCCCGCATCAGGGATGAAGCCGTCGCTCACCACCGGGATTCTGTGCAAGGCGCATCCTATTGCGAGCCCTGCCAGCGCGCCGATATCAAACCCGCCCACCTTGGAAAGGGCATCCAGCGGGTCAAAAGGAACCGGGCGGTGCCTTGAAATCGCTTCCTTGATGACATCCACCTTCTTCAGCCTCGCCTGCTCCGAGATTCCCGTGCCATAGCCGGTCACCTCCTCCACAGGCCTGCGGCACAGCAGTGAGCAGACCGCTGCGGAAGCGGTGGTATTCCCAATCCCCATCTCTCCCGCCCCCACGACAGTGATGCCCTCTTCCTTCGCCTGGCGCGCAAGCTCAATTCCCAGGAGAATGGATTCCAGCGCCTGCTCCCGGCTCATGGCAGGCTCTTTCAGGAAGTTCTTCGTGCCAAACCCAACCTTCCTGGAGAGAAAGCCCTGCCGGTCCCCTCCCAGCTCTGCATTCACCCCTACGTCCACAACCACGACCTCGGCCCTGTGGTGCCTTGCCAGAACAGAAATGGCAGCGCCCTGGCTCAGAAAATTGGAAACCATCTGCCGGGTGACCGAGGAAGGATATGCGCTCACGCCCTCCTCTGCAACCCCGTGGTCGCTCACGAAGACGTACACCCTCTTCTTCCCTATCCTGGGCTGCAGCGTGCCCTGAATGTCTCCCAGGCGCCTCACAAACTCCTCCAGCATGCCCAAGCTGCCAAGGGGCTTCGTGAGGCTGTCCAGCCGCCTCTGAATCTGCGGGGAAAACCGCTGCTCCAGCGGCTTCACCTCCCGGATGCGCTGCTGCAGCTCAGCCTCCCTGTCCATGCCCTCCGGAACCGCTGGGCGTATTAAAAAGTTTGTTTCACAACACGGGCTGCGGCAATAAAGAATCCCAACCGCAGCAAGCTGCGGGGTATGAACCCAAGCGAACAATCAAAACATTAAAATACGCTCGTGCACCACCTTCCCTCCATGGCAGACACCATGGACGTTCCGCCCAAAATCCTGCTGGCATTTGGACAGCCGCAGTTGCGGATTCTGTACGCAGCCATAGTCACGGCATGGAATCCGGACATCGTATTGGAGACCGCAGGAACGCTCGAGGAGCTCGTGAGTAAAGCCAGAACCGGCGGATTTGACGCTGTCATCGCGGAATACGCGCCTCCCGGCTCCTTGGATTGTGCGCAAGAGGGCCTGGACGGCATCCAGGCAGCCAGCCGGCTGCGGCAGGAAGGAAGCCAAGTTCCCATCATCATCGTAAGCAGCTACCCTGATGCAGAGCTGTACGCGCTGCTGAACGGAGCAAACAAGTTCATTGTGCAAGCAGGCAGATATTTCAGCAACTTAACCCTGCCGGATGTGCTGGGACGGTATGCGCCGGGAAGCGCGCCTGAGAGGCCTGCCCGCACACTCTTTGACTGAGGCAGGCGGGCTCATCGCGCCACCCCCTGCATCCCTATCACAGGCATTCCGGGCACTGAACCATGAGAATTTTCAAGGCAGCAAAGGAATACTGCCCCGACTTTCTCATGTCCTCCGTCAGAGTTCTATATGGAATCATGTGGCTGGGAGGGGCTTCATGGAAAGCTCCTCCCCTGTTTGGTTTAGCGTCCAACGATTCACTTCGTTACTGGATTGTGCAGGGAGTTCAGCACCCTGTTTGGCCGCCCTACACCGCCTTTGTAGAGCATGTTGTCCTTCCAAATTTCCTGCTCTTCGAGTGGATAGCCCTTATCCTTGAACTGCTGCTTGGCATCGGGTTCATATTGGGAATACGCCTGAAGCTGTTAGGCATGTTAGCTGTCTTCCACTCCGTGAACATTGCCCTTACTGTAAGCAACGTGCCTAACGAATGGCCCTGGTCGTATTACTTGATGGCGATGGTGGGAGCGGTGTTTATTGTGCATGATACCTCTAAGATATCAGCAGAGTATCTTCTTAGAAAAATCGAAAGCAAAAAGTAACAGTTCTATACCTGCATCAAGTCAGCAACAAAGCTATAGAGGGGAAAGAACCCATGGCTAAAAATCCATGAAAGCGGGAAGAGAAAACCCGCAAGATGGTTACCCTAACGGTTCGAGCTGCAAAGGAGAAACCCTTAAATACTATATGTAATTACTGTACTTACTGATAGTACATGAGGGTTACCTATAGCCACCACGCACGCGTGCAGATGGTGGAACGCGGCATTTCCGAGCGTGAAGTTACAGAGGGGATACAGCGAGGAAGCAAAGAACTGCAGAAACCCAACAAGATTTTGTCGTATTACAAGTATTTTTGCGTTGTCTACAAAAAGGTTGGCGACGTCCATTACGTACTAACAGTAAAACCGAGGTGAGCCCTATGAAATGCCCCGTTTGCGAGAAAGGAACCCTGAAGAAAGGAACCGTGAAGGAAGTGATGTTTGGAGTATATTTAGGTGAGTTCCCAGCGGAACTCTGCAGCGTCTGCGGCGAATCATTCACCGACGAAAGGACCACCAGAAAAATTGAAGACGCAGCAAAGAAGAAAGGAATCTGGGGTCTTGGCAAAAAGACTAAGATTACCAGGACCGGCAACTCGCTTGCAGTCAGGATACCGAAAGAGATTGCTGACTTTCTCAACCTCAAAGAAGGCAGGGAAGCGTTTATTCACCCTGAAGAGAAGAAGATTGTGATAGAGACGTGAGAGCTTGGCAAAGTTGTTTACAGATAACAGCCATTTAACTTAACCGCCCACAAAAACAAAATCTTTATATAC
>JACQOB010000032.1 GCA_016202745.1 Candidatus Aenigmatarchaeota archaeon
ATATTAGGTAAAAAATAGCCCTTATGAAACAAAAATTTTTAATACTGTAGCGTTCCAAAGTGAACAAAGGGGGTTAAGAATGAGAGGTAAACCTGGGGAATTAAAGGTGAATAATGGAATTCAGCAGATACGAGTTAGCAGTTCTGAAAGCTTTACACTCCCGAAGAGTTTACGGAAAGCACCACAAATCTTTTGATACAATTGTTCGTAGTTGCAGTGTTGGAGCACATGAGTTAGGTAACGTTAAAGGAGCACTTCATTCTCTGATAAGGAAGGGCTTAGTTATCTGGTATGACAAGGGACGAAAGGCTCTCCAGCTCAACAAGAAGAGAAGCAAGGAAATAATGGAAATAATTTCAAACTCTTTACAATGAACTGGACTTTTTCTTCAGCACCCGCACAATCAAGGCAATGTCAAGTTAGATGACTTGGGATTTCTTGTCATCGTTTTAGGTTCCTCGTGCAGGCAACATTGCTGGCGAGCCGGGGGTTGCCCCCGTCGGGGTGGCGAGAGCTTTGTGCAAGCAAAGCGTCCAGCCGATGTTGTTGCCTGCACCTTAAGAAAGATTTGACACTTAACTTGAGATTGCCCACAATCAAAAACCTTTAAATACCATCGGCAGAATCTCGCCTTGCATGAAGCGCAGTTCCCGCCGGTGGAAGAAAAAGAAGCAGATGCGCTGGAAGTGGCAGCGCAAGAGGATGAAGAAGCTGAAGCGCAACAGGAAGCGGGCTGCGCTCAGGGCTGCGTAGTTCCTTGGTTTTTCGGAAGAATGAATGCAGCGCCCGGCCGGTCACTCCTCCACCAATCTTATAGTAACTTACCAATAGTTACAATAGAAACGTTTAAATAGCGTGCAGAGACCCTTCTCTTTCTATGGCACAGGCACCACAGATAGTGCAGTTCCTATTCCTGCCACCGAGGGTTTTGAGGCCGGGGGATATATTTGGAGAAGACAGAGCTATTTTGAGAAACGTGCGCCCTGAGAGTGTGCAAATGCAGCTGGAAGCAATGTTACAGAGCGGTTTACAGAGCGGTGATCTTGGAGCGTACGCGGAGAAGGTTTCCTCATTGTACGAAGGGCAGATGAGTAACGGCTCTGTTTCAGGTGCGCAGCAGATTCATGACACTGCCTCTCGTGTGAAGAGCGCCGTGGCTTCTTATTGGGGGGTATCCCTCGATGACGTTGCCATTGATGTGGTTCCCGCAGGGAGCATGCTGGAGGCCGAGGTGTCTATGCAGAGGTCGTGGGAAAAACGTGCGTTTCCTTACGGAGAAGAGCGGTTCTCTGTGCCACAGCTCCCTTCCGCTTCGTTCTCAGACCACGTGAACAGAAAGGTCGTATTGGCGGACAGGTATGTGTGGATAACCGCGAATCGTGAAGATGTAAGGGATGTGTACTTTACAGGAGAGGGAGTTGCCAGCTTCTATCCGTTGGATGCGGACATCCTGCAGATAATTGCAGCATACGAATTAGTGAATATGGCGGTGCGAACACGTAGAGGAGAGGAGGGCAATGACTTCCTGAATTTGATTACAGATGTTTCCCCGGAAAAGCGTATGGGGATTAACAGCATAGTATCCGCTGCCTATGCCTGCAGTCTGCCCAGCATACTGCCTTCAGTCGGGATTCCGGTCCTCTTTAGAAGACTAAAAGAGATGGCTTCCAGCCATGTGTCAGCAATGGTGTATGCAGCGCTGGATACATTAAAACAGGATATAGGGATTGAGAATGTATGCTTGTTTGACCATCTTTCCATAGTCCAAACAGCCAAGGGACCGGTAATATCAGGCCTGCTCTACAGCACCCATCCCGCATTTGAGCAGAAGAATGCGGCTATTAGATCAGCCGTTAAAGGTCTGAGATACCAGGTTCAAAAAACGACATTCGGAGAAGCTCTATTCCGTTCCCCCCGCGGATAGGGGCCGTTTTTCAGAAACAGAACTCAGTCAGCCGCTATTTCTTCACGAAGCACAGCCCTGCAGAATTGATGCAGTACCTCTTTCCTGCGGGCTTCGGCCCGTCGTCGAAGACGTGGCCCAAGTGTCCCTTGCAGCGGGCGCATCGAATCTCTGTCCTTCGCATCCCGTGGCTGAGGTCTTCCTTGCATTCGACTGCTGTTTCGGAGAGGGGCGCAGAGAAGCTGGGCCATCCTGTTCCGGAGTCGAACTTGGTGTCAGAAGAGAAAAGGTCTGCCCCGCACCCCGCGCACTGGTATGCCCCCTTCTCCCTGTTGTGGAGCAGCTTCCCGGTGAATGGCAGCTCAGTCCCTTTCTCCCGCAGGACGCGATGCTGCTCAGGGGTCAGCTTCTTCTTCCATTCCTCCTCGCTCTCGGGCATTCCCATGAAGGCTCCTGTGCGGGTTTGCGTTATTAATAAAGCTGCCGATGGCAGTGCCCGCTTCATTACGTTGAGCAACATATATCCTCCAGAACATACGTTCCCGCAACCTTTAAATACCACCTCGATACCCTCAATCTTCCCTTTACGTAATCGCCTCCATTGTGGCTATCGTGTCGCCACAAGTTCTTGACAACCATGAGTGCCAGACCTGAGAGTCCGGTATGAGCTACGCGATTGAGGTTGAATCCTCGTCAATTGAGTGGGTCTTGCGATTCCCATAATTCCCGTTGATCCTGCGGGAGATCGCTGCTATTAGGATTCGATTTAGCCATGCAAGTCTTCTCGCAAGAGAGGCAGACTGCTCAGTAACACGTCGATAACCTGCCCTTAGGTCCGGGATAACCTCGGGAAACTGAGGCTAAGACCGGATAGGGAAAGGATTCTGGAACGAGCCTTTCTTCAAAGGCAACGCCTAAGGATGGGTCGGCGGCCGATTAGGTTGTTGGCGGTGTAATGGACCACCAAGCCTTTGATCGGTAGGGGTCTTGGAAGAGAGAGCCCCGAGAAGGGCACTGAGACACTGGCCCTAGCTCCACGGAGTGCAGC
>JACQOB010000030.1 GCA_016202745.1 Candidatus Aenigmatarchaeota archaeon
ATTATTTATGTCTTTCAGTAATAGATAGAAAAGTTTAAAAGGATGCATTAATCGTAATAAAGCATGGCAGAAACTATTATTATATCGAAGAAAGAATACGAAGGTATGAAAGAAACTATCGAGATACTTCAGGAACCTGAAATGATGAAGCAGATTTTGGAAAGCGAAAAGAACATTAAGGAAGGTAAGATAAAGAAGTTTGGTTACTGATATGCTTTGTGGGAGCCGACGGCTTCTATCACAATCTGTTTCTTTTCATCATGTATCGAATAAACCATCCTAATGTCGCTGCCTAACCAACAAGCCCATTTTCCTTTGAGTCGGCCATGCAAAGGATGGGCACCTATTTCTTTCCGAGGATTGTTCTTCAGCCTGTTTAGTTTTTCTTTCACGTCGTTTCTCCTCTTAAGCAATTCGCGCAAGTTCTTTTCAGCCCGGCTGTTCGCAACATAAAATTCGTACATTAATATCGCACTCTAATTTGTATTTGTCAAGAGCAGAGTATCAGCAATCCCTTACTTGTGTTCCGAGAAACACGTTACAGCTGCGGCTTTGAAATCTCGTACTCGCGCACCAGGATGAGCACGAAGATTACGAGGATGGCCGCGCCTGCGAACATGACATAGAACCCGCTGTTGCCCGTGCGGGTGTACAGCTCGTACAGCCCGAAGGTCATGACGCCGAATCCCAGCCAGAGGAACTTGTCCAGCACCAGCTTCATTATCTCGAATTCCTCCTGCCGGGACAGCTGCCTCTTCCCGCTCCCTGCAGATGTAGATGCCTTCTTTGACGCCATGGTGAGTCTGCCTCCTTTTCTTCAACAACCACCTTTATTGGATTATGATGAAAAAGTCCTGGACCTTCTTGGTTGTGCTTCCTACCGTAGACTTTACAACGCAGGCATACGTATCCGAAAGGGCGTTCCTGCTTGCAGTTATCGAGACTTTCCAACCTGCACTGTCAGTAGACCTGAAAGGACGCGCATCCGTTGGATACGTAAGCTTAATAGCGGGATTACTTCCGCAGTCCACGACCAATCCCACATTCTGATCGGTGTCCTCAAAATTGTAATACCCCACCTGTATTATCTTTGTATCACCCCGCTTCATCTCTAAACGGCTGGTGGAAATGGTGAGAGGGTCGCTTGCCGTAGGCTTCTTCTCCAGATCAGTGCTCGATATCACATCGCCGACTCTCTCGCCAATAGACCCGAACGTCCCGCGTATGAATCCCAGGCCCAGCCCGAGCATGGTGATGGCAAAGATGATGACCACGATAGAATTGATGGATATGTCAAGGGCTGCTTTCCTGCCTTTCACCGGACTCAACGGAATCACACCTCTTTTTAGAGTCCTTTCTGGCAGGGCTGTTCTTATAAACTTTTCGATTCTCCGGGGACATCAGCGCACCCTGCCGGGGCGTGGCAGGTATCGCAGGAGGACCCTGCCTCGTATCTGAGACCGCCTGATGGGGCCAAAGGAGCGGCTGTCTGTGCTTTCGGAAGGGTTGTCCCCTGCCACGAAGTACTCGTCCTTTCCGAGCGTCACCTCCTGCTCACGCTGCCAGAGGGTTTCTCCCGGAAGGCCCACCACCCTCTTGACCATCTCCCGCCCAGTGGCTGAGAACACAATGATGTCGCTCCGGCGCACGGCGCCGGGCTTCCAGAGGAGGAGCCGGTCCCCGCGTTTCAGGGCGGGCTCCATGCTGGCGCCTTCCACCTTGTACCGCTGCAGCGGGAGGAGCGCCATTTCAGCTTTTGGACTTGCGGAAGATTTCCGCAATCTCTGCCACCATCTCCTTCAGCCGGGCTGCCTCCTCCACGCTCGTGCCGCGCTTCACCGTGGAGCACTGCTTCGCGGCCTTCCATACCTTCTCGTGGAGGTCCGGGAACCGGCTCAGGTGCTCGGGCTTGAAGTAGTCGGTCCAGAGGATGAGCAGCTCCTCCTTGCACTTGTGCGCGAACTTCTCCTTTATCTCAACCATGCGCGCGGCAGTGTTCACGTACTCAAGCCGCGCCTTCTTGTCCCCTTCCCTGGGAAGCTCGAGTGCGTTCAGCTTCTCCGCCATCTTGCAGGCCGTCTCCGCGGCCCATGTCATGGTGTCGGGCTCGTAGACGCCGCAGGGTATGTCGCAGTGCGCGTGCGCGGTCCTGGGAGGCACCGCGTCGTCTATTTTTGCCAGAATCCTGGCCAGTGTTCCCGATACGCTCATGGTATGCACCCCCTTGTGTTGAAAGCGTTTGGGCTAAACAGAAGAGAGTATAAAAACATTTTGGAGCCTTCCATCCGCGTCCGGCAAAACAGCAACATTTATAAATTACCTCCGAATCCTGAGAGCACGTTTTGACAGAAAATGGCAAGAGAAAGACCTCACATCAACCTTGTGTTCATCGGGCATGTGGACCATGGCAAGTCCACCACCGTAGGCAGGCTGCTCTACGATGCAGGAACGATTGATGAGCAGACCATGCGCAAGCTGAAGGACAAGGCCAAGGAGCTTGGGAAGTCGGGATTCGAGTTTGCCTTTGTCATGGACACGCTCAAGGAGGAGCAGGAGCGCGGCGTCACCATTGACCTTGCGCACAAGAAGTTCGAGACGCAGAAGTACTACTTCACCATCATAGACGCTCCCGGCCACAGGGATTTCATCAAGAACATGATTACAGGCGCCTCCCAGGCGGATGCCGGTGTTCTCGTGGTTTCTGCGAACAAGGGGGACGGCGTGCAGGCCCAGACCAAGGAGCACGTCTTCCTTGCAAAGACGCTGGGTATCAGGCAGCTGATTATTGGCGTGAACAAAATGGATATGTCGGACTACGCCGAGTCGCGCTTCAACGAGGTCAAGACCGAGGTCAGCAGCCTCCTGAAGAGCGTGGGCTACAAGCCGGATGAAATCATCTTCGTGGCCATGGCAGCCTACCCAGGGGATAACCTGGTGAAGAAGTCTGACAAGATGCCCTGGTACAAGGGCCCGACCCTATTGGAAGCCATTGACAAGTTCAGCCCGCCGGAAAAGCCCACGCAGCTCCCGCTGCGGCTTCCCATTCAGGATGTGTACAACATCACAGGCATAGGAGTGGTTCCTGTGGGAAGGGTGGAGACAGGCGTCATGAAGGTGAACGACAAGGTGATTGTTGTGCCTGCAAGGGAAGGCAAGGGAATCATGGGCGAAGTGAAGACAATTGAGATGCACCATGAGCAGCTGAGCCA
>JACQOB010000028.1 GCA_016202745.1 Candidatus Aenigmatarchaeota archaeon
GCTGGATAGCAGGAGGCATATAGAAGGGTATGCCGAAGCATGCCGCTACAATATCAGGAAGCTGGTGTATAACCACTACCTGAATGATCTTCCTGTGAAATGGTTAGAGAATAAGGCGTTTTGAATAAGCTCCCAAAGCCGCCAGTTGCCACGGAATTGCGTCACGCGGCTTTCTTCCTCGAAAAATCGTACAGGGCCTTCAGGGCCTCCGCCGCGCCCTGCGGGTATGAGAATGTCGGAATGCCGAAATCCTCCATGGACTTCTTGAGGACCTCTGTGTATCTCCCCCCGGATGAGATTACTATCATCGGTTTCTTCCTCTCATTGGAGAATTCGGAGAGAATGTCAATGATGTCCGCCGACAGGTTGGGAACCTGCAGCAGGATTATGGTGATTAGCATATCCACGCCGGGATCGTCCATGGCGGCTGATATTGCCACCCTGTAGCGTTCCGCGTCGGTGTCACCCGTGAGGTCTATGGGGTTCTTGAGGGTCACGTAGGGCGGCGAGACCTTTCTGATCTTGTCCATGCTTTTCGGGTCCATCTGGGCCATTACAAGCCCGTTCTTTATGAGCCAGTCCGTGGTGAGCACGCCGAAGCCGCCGCCATTTGTAATTACCTGGACCCTGTTCCCCTTTGGTATCGGCTGGGTTGAAAGCACCCGGGCATAATCAAACACCTGCTCTATGTCGGCCGCCTGTATGATGCCTGTCTGGCTGAACATTGACGCGTACACTGCAGCGGAGCCGGCAAGCGACCCCGTGTGGCTTGCCACGGCCCTTGTGCCGGCCTCTGTCGTGCCGCCCTTGAGGACTATGATCGGCTTCCTTGTCTTCTTCGCAACCTCAAAGAAACGCCTCCCCCTTGACACGCCCTCGAAATAGCAGCATATCACCTTTGTCTTCGGGTCTTTTGCCAGGTATTCGACGAGCTCGGATTCGTCGACGTCGGCAGCGTTGCCGTACGAAATGAATTTTGATATCTTGTAGTTCTTCATCGCCATCCAGTCCATTGTCACCGAGCCCGTGGCGCCGGACTGCGAGATGAACGCTATTTCGCCCCTGGCCGGCCTCACGAGCTTGTAGCGCGGGAGGAAGAAGGTGTCCACGTCAGAATACGGGTCGTATACTCCAAGGCAGTTGGGCCCCATGGCGCGGATCCTGTATTTTTCCAGCTTCCCCTTGAGCTTCTCCTCGAGGTCGGCATTGCCTGTCTCCCTGAAGCCGGCTGTTATGATTATCACGGCAGGGATTTTCTTCTTGCCGCACTGGTCTATTGCCTCAAGGACGAGCGCCGCGGGAATCGTGATGATCGCCAGGTCTATCCTGCCCTTTATTTCAAGGATGCTCTTGTGGCACTTATGGCCAAAAAGCTCCTCCGCATTAGGATTTACAGGGTACAGCCTGCCCTTGAATTTCCCCTCTATGAAGTTCCTGAAGACAACGTGGCCTATCTTTGACGGGTTGCGGGACGCACCCACCACGGCTATTGACTTTGGGCTGAAAAAATAATCGAGCTGGTTCATGATAGATAATATGCGTTTGTTGAATATATGGATTGCATCAATGCGGCTGCTGCAACAGCCGGCTGATTTATTACCGGCCAACGAAATAATATTATGCTCAGGGACATCATAGCGAAGCGCGAAAAGGCGCTCCCGGTTTCCACCATAGGGGCGCTGCTGAAAATAGCTGAGGAGAACAAGAAGGTTGTCTCACTTGGCCCGGGGGAGCCGGATTTCAATGCCCCGAAACATATTATTGCGGCCGCGAAGAAGGCTCTTGACAAAGGATTCACGCATTATTCGCCTCCGGAAGGCAGGAGGGACCTGAAGGAGGCTGTCATCAGGAAGCTGAAGAGGGATAATAAGATCGATGCGAAGCCAGGGAACATCCTGGTAACAACAGGATCAACCGAAGGCATCCTCCTCACGCTGATGTGCACGCTTGACGACGGGGAGGGCGTGCTGCTGCCTGATCCGGGCTTCCTTGCATACAAGCCCACGGTTGAGGTATTGAACGGCCTGCCGATCCCCGTGCCTGTACTCGAAAAGGACAATTTCCAGTACAGCGTGGACAAGATGAGGGAGCTCATCATACCCGAGAGGACGAAGGCCATAATACTCAACACACCCTCCAACCCCACCGGCACGGTATTCAAGAAAAAGGTGCTGGAAGAGATCGCTGATTTTGCCGTGGAAAATAAGCTTCTGATAATCTCGGACGAGGCGTACGAGAAGCTGGTTTATGGCGACGCGCGGCATATTTCGATGGGATCGCTCAACGGCATGGAGGATTATGTGATGACGCTTCACTCATTCTCCAAGACGTATGCCATGCCGGGATTCAGGGTGGGGTATGCGGCCGGGCCAGAAAACATAATCAGGGCAATGACAAAGGCGCACATCTTTACCACCCTGTGCGCCCCGACACTGAGCCAGGTTGCGGCGGTTGCCGCGCTCAACGGCAGCCAGGAGCCTGTCAGGAAGATGGCCAGGGAATACGACAGGAGGAGGAAGTACATCTACAGGCGCGTGAACGAAATCGAGGGGTTTGAATGCGTCAAGCCCGAGGGGGCGTTCTACCTGTTCCCCAGGTTCACGTTCAGGATGAAGTCGCTTGGTTTCGCCTCCTGGCTGCTGAAGCACGCAAAGGTGGCGGTGATGCCGGGCACAGAGTTCGGCAAGTTCGGGGAAGGCTACATAAGGTTCAGCTATGCCACGCGATATGACAGGATTGTGAAGGCCATGGACCTGGTTGAGAGGGCTGTGAAGAGGATTAAAAAATAGCACATAGACTATTTAAGATTTAGTTCTAACAATCATGCATGCGGTATTCTAACTGGCTAAGAATTGGCGCAGCGGGAATTTTAGGATTGGCTGGTTGTACGAATAATATAGACAACCGTTCCATTAGCCAACCATTATATTCGCTGAAGGTTCCCCAACTTTCTGACATTGAAAAGGAGGTGGCTGCTTTCTCGGGTGACGGGATAAAAAAACAAAGACTGTTAAAACAAGCGGATTACGGTGAACGGTTCCATAGTTCGGTTTCCTTGTTTGTTGGTAATTATACCCTGCTGGTGAGTGGTGATTTTGCATATGCTTTTGAGAGGGATGCTGTTATCGACATGTCAGATGTAGAGAAGCTGAAAAACAACGCCATTGCCATCAGGCATAACGGCGAGGACAACAGCGATTCCACATTGAGAAGGTGCGCGGCTGCGGAGGAACTTTATGCGATCATGAAAACCGCCGAATCAAAAGGCCATTTGGACGGCGCTGCTAAAATTATCGGCTATTTGGATCGCGTCTCTTCAAGAACACACTCTGTTTTATCCGGCTTTGAGTTCTTCTTTGAGAGGGACCGAGGCGGCAATGGCCCAGACGATACCTGGCTTTCGTATAAATCGGATATTGCTGAAGTAAGGGATATGGCTGGACGCGCCAGAGGGATGTTTAATACATTACCAGAGGATGTAAGGAATGGGTTAACCGTGTGGATTGGCCGTTATGGCCATGAAGCGTTGAATGGTTCCAGGTCCGAGACAATTCTATTTGAGAATAATAGGCCAGATGGGGTAATTGTGGAGGAAATGCTGCCAAACATCCACGACGCCCCAGAGGGTGGAAAGGATTTGTTCTACAAGAGTTTTGGTGGGGATTTGTTAAAGGGTTATGGGTTATTGACAGAGAGTTAAATTTGAGGCTGCTCACCTGAAATCAATAGCCTTCAGGAGGCTTTCCATGTCGAACCAGTTGTCGTCGTCATAGTTGCCCTCTTCAGCGTCCCTCAGTGTCAGGAACCTCCACTTCCTGTATTGTTTTTTTGGCGGCTGCCAGGCGAGGAAGCCGATGGCGGACGCGTTTTCACACCATGCCTTGAACTTCAGCACGCTCTCCCTGTCCAGCCTGGGCTTCTCCTTCCAGGACTTGCACTCTATGGCGACTATGAGCCCCTTTTTTATCGCCACTATGTCAGCCGGGTATATGTTGCCCCCGGAGGCGGCTGCGCGTATGCAGGAGAAACCCCTGGAGTTGAAGAAGTGGATAAGTTCCCTCTCGAAGGCGGAGCCCTTTGCGTAGGTTTTCATGGTATGATGTTGTCAGGGGGCCTTAATAACTCTTGTATAACACTGTTATATGCATAACATGCAGAACCTTTTTATATGGCAAAGTTAATTATCGATCATGATAACAACAAAAGTCGAACATTCCGCCAACGAATTCGAACTTGCCAGGAACAAGCTGATGAAGGACATTGTAGGGGAGATTGTGCTCTCCGACGTGCCGGAGCGCGTCATTAAGAAATGGAGAAACATCTTCAAGATATCCCAGAAGGACCTTGCCAACACGCTTGGAATAACATCCTCGGTTGTTTCCGACTATGAATCGGGCAGGCGCAAGTCGCCTGGCATCAGGGTGATAAGGAAATACATATCATCCATGCTCGATCTGGATGAAAGGGCGGGCGGGAATACGATAAAAAGCTTCATAAGGACATACCACACGCCCTCCCTCTCAAACGCCATAATAGACATAAAGGAATTCTCAACAGGCATAAACATCAGCGATTTCTGCAAACTGATAAATGCCCAGCCAGTCGCAAAGAAGGTTCAGTACACCGGCATGCTCTATGGTTACACAATAATAGACTCGCTCAGGGCCATAACCGAGCTTTCCTTCAGTGAGCTGATTAAGCTTTATGGGATAACGACACAAAGGGTGCTGATCTTCACAAAGGTGATGACCGGCAGGACGCCTCTTGTGGCGATAAAGCTGACAAACCTGCACCCCGCGCTTGTTGTCCTTCATGGGCTGAACGCGGTTGATGAGATAGCTGTCCGCATAGCGGATGTTGAGAATATACCCCTGGCTGTCTGCAGGCTGGCTGAAGTCAGCGAAATTGTGGGATGTTTGAAGGGGATTGATTAGTGTTTTGTGGTTTTGAGTTCACATTTGACTTCTTTCCCTCTTATATCCACAGTGCCGTATTTCCCCTCGAAAAGCGGCCCTGGATTCATTAACACAGTATTGCCCAGCTTGTCAATTCCTGCTGCTTCATGTATGTGACCCGACGCCGCAAACAGGGGCTTCTTTTCCAGGATTATTTTCCTTATGGCAGCAGACCCTACGTGCTTGCCTTGATCTATCATGTCAAGCTTTGTTTCCTTTGGAGGCATGTGGGTTGCGAGGACAACGCCGGCGGTGGTGTTCTTTGTCAAAGAGGCCAGCGTTTCCTCCTCTGTCGGTTCATATAATGTATTGAATGGTGTCGCCGCCCCCCCAAAACCAACAAATTTTATGCCGTCTATTGTCTTGTGGTTGTTGTGGAGATTCACCCCATATTCATTAAGGAGGCCAATAATTTCGTATGGATCGTGGTTGCCGGGTATGCATAGTGTTGGTTTTCCCTGGCTCAATATTTTTTGGAGTATGATGTCCGCAACGTCTGTTTGTGAAAACCCCTGCGGCGTGTTGTACATATCCGTGAGGTCGCCGAGGCAAAGGACAGCATCATATTCTTTTTGCTCGCCCAAGGCCTTGTCCACAACACCCGCGTTGCCGTGGATGTCTGAAATGACCAGTATTCTCATGCAATTTTATTTGTTTTGCCTTTTATATATACCACCTTATATACACC
>JACQOB010000029.1 GCA_016202745.1 Candidatus Aenigmatarchaeota archaeon
CCTTAATAAATTGAATTAAGGAAATGGTACGTTCCAGTTGTCTTCCCGTCCATTCCGCTCGGTGTAAGAGAGTCTGACAATGTCCGGATTTAAGACGCCCTCAGGTTTAGAAATTTTGATTATTTTTCTGTAGCCATTGAAATATACATCGCGATTTTCGTAGATATCCAGCATGCCTGCAAATCTGCCTTTCAGGTAGACCGCCAGAGCCACGCCTGCATTGTCCTTCTTTAATGGGTACTGCCCTCCGGTTTCCACTTTTCCTAGTTCCTGCAAGTATCTCATGAAATTAGGGGCCGCTTTAATGGCGTCCTCGATCTTCGCCTCGATTGAGATCTTCATAGACATCGTAATCAGCATATGCATAAAAAACTTTTGCGCTGTCACAGGTTTTTTATCATCCTGTAATGCATTATCCCGAACATAGCAGGAGCATCGCCGGCAACTTCATAGCCGTGCCTTCTATAAAAGCCGACTGCCGATTCCCTCGAATTCAGGATCACGTATTTTGCGCCCCTCTCCACGGCTCTCCTTTCCAGTTCCAGCAGTATCCTTCCACCGATTCCCCTGCCCTGCTGGCTTTCGTCTATGGCCATGTACCTTATCTGGGCTTCGTCGGCTGAGTTGAAATGCACCCTCCCGACGCCCAGTACGCCCGAATTGCCGGAACACATCACGTGGATACTTTCATCCTCGAGGTTGTCCCGCTCGCTCCTTCTTGGCTGGTTCCACGGAGCCCTCAGTATCTTCCACCTCAGGTCGTAATACCTCTCGAATTCTTCCCCGGTCTTAGGCTCGGATATCCTGGCGTACCCTGCATCTGCCATAGTATTTGAGATAAGCTTAAAAGTTTTTATACATGGAATAACACGCTAAGATCAAATATTACGTGTTATTCCTGTATCAAAGAATCCACATTTCGTATAAGCGTTTCAGAAAACGCCAGATTTGGAGGTGGATTCTTTTTATACTGGACTGGGACATTTAATTGTATGCCTGATTTTCTTAGAAAGCTCATGGACGCGAACGGCGTGAGTGGGGATGAGGCCGCAGTCCGGGACATCATCCATGCCGAGATCAAGAAGCATGTCGATGATACAGAGATTGACGGCATGGGTAATCTCATCGCGCACAAGAAGGGCTCCCGTCCAAGAGTCATGCTAGCCGCTCATATGGACGAGATCGGCATGATGGTGAAGCATATAGACACCGAAGGCAACATCTATTTCACACTCATAGGCGGGATAGAGCCGCTGTCCCTCATAGGCCAGAGAGTTTCTGTTGAAGGCAGCAAGCCCGTGAAAGGTGTGATCACGCTGCAAAAGATGTCGAACGACGAGAGCGTGAAAAATCTTCCGACCACGGAGGAAATGTTCATTGATACAGGCATGACAAAAAGCGAGCTCCTTGAGCACGGCGTCAGGGCAGGCTCATACATCAACCTGGTGCAGGAATCAGGTCATCTGTCAAAAAACCGCCTTGTCTACGGCAAAGCCCTTGACGACAGGATAGGCTGCTATATACTTGTGGAACTCGCCAAACGCCTGAAGAAAAGCAAGGCCGAGATATTTTTCGTCTTCACCGTCCAGGAAGAGATAGGAATGTACGGCTCGAAAGCCAGTGCGTATCAGGTTAAGCCGGACTGGGCCATTGCCGTTGATGCGATAGGCGCCAATGACAAGGGCGACCAGAAATTCAGTGCCATCGGGAAGGGGCCGTGCATCACGATGAAGGACGCAGGCATGATCACCAACCGCTGCATAAACGACTGGCTCATGGATATCGCGAAAGGCAGGAAAATTCCGCTGCAGGTGGACGTGAACGACAGGGGCGTGACGGACGCATTAAGCATCTCGCTTTCCAGGGGTGGCATCCCGGCAACTGTCCTGAGCGTGGCCGTGCGCAACATACATTCAACAATAGGGATAGCGAGCGTAGACGACATAGAAAACGCTGTCAAGCTTCTGGAAGCGCTGATGCAAAACCCACCGAAGAAGTGCGGCGTGTGAAAGGTCTTTAAATTGACAGTATTGTTTCTTTTAGCG
>JACQOB010000034.1 GCA_016202745.1 Candidatus Aenigmatarchaeota archaeon
CCGTGATATAAAAAACAAGGCTCTCGCTCACTTCCCCGGATTCCAAAACCACATCATTTATGGTGGCAGTTGACAGGGTGCCGGCAGCAGAGACATATGGCATTACGATGGTCATGAGTCCAATTATGATGGCCACTGCCAGGATATTTCTCTTTTTTTGATTCCTTTTCCTGCTCTCCATTCTCCGTACTGCATGCTCCTGAACTATAAAAATCATTCCCTTGCAGGGGAAGCTGCTGTTTTGGTTATGAACCGTCATTCCCAAGTATTTTGCCCTTTTAGGCCTTAATAGCCCACTGCAGGAGGAACAGTTCTTATGGTTTGCAGAGATAGTTGATATACCTGCTTGCTTTCCCAGGTGCCATGAAAACACGAGGTGAGACCATGGCACGATGGATTAAGGCATGCATGGTGGTGCTTGTTGTCATCATGGCAACCCTGCCCTTTGCCTTCGCAGAGCAAGAGGATTCAGAATATGAAGACCGCATCGAACAGATGGGCACAAACGAAGAGACAGAAGGCCAGTTGTGGGACTTCAGCGATGATTTTGAAGAAGAAGATAGGGATGATGATTTCAGAAATTACGAATCTTCACCCAATAACGTGCAAGAGACACCAGTATCTGAACCAATGCCTGAAATAAGGAGCAATGAGCCTATCAGTAATGGACTCATCGTGAGCGCAGGGGCACCTGCAGGCATTCAAGAGAATAACAACAACCTAACAACGCCGCAGCCGGTTATGGCAGAGGTTTTCCTTCCGGCACAGCAGGCCAACTACACGCTAATACCTCAGTTGCCGCAGGCGCCACAAGCGCTTCCATTTTGGATGAGGATATTGGGATGGTTGGGAATAAATTAGGATCTTAAAAAACGTCAAAGGAGTTGAAACCATGGCATGCAAATTACTGTTGAAGAGAAAAGAATGCATCGGCGCGGGGCAGTGCGAAGCCATCTCTCCACAGATATGGAAAGTGATGGGTGATGGCAAGGCAGAGCTGAGAGGCGCAACACTCAACCCCAAAACGGGGATGTACGAACTTGTAGTGGATGATGCACTGCTCAAGACGCAAAAGATTGTGGCTGGGAGCTGTCCGGTGGGATGCATCTCCCTAGAGAAGTCTTGAGGGGACCAGTCCAATGAATCTGCTGCAATCAGTATCCTGGAAGATGCCTCTTGCCGGAGGAGAGGCGGAAGCCGTACTCTACGGGGCAGAACAGGACTTGGTTGAGCCAATTTTTAGGCGCCTCTCACAGGAAGCGCTGCGCCTTCAGCGCATCTTCAATTTTTTTGATGTGCACAGCGAACTCTCCCAGCTCAACAAAGAACGTACCATCGAAGCATCCCCTGAATTGAAGGAAGTGCTCTCCTTTGCGCTTCCCCTCTGCGCACTTTCTCAAGGAGGATATGACATCACTCATGGAAAGAACTTCCTGAGGAGGAAACGCGGCGAAACCCTTCTTCCCCTCGCATGCAGTTTCCGCGATATTGCGCTGAAGGGAAACGTCGTGGAACTTTTGCATCCTGATGCCTTTGTTGACTTGGGGAGCATCGCCAAGGGATATATCGTTGACCGGCTTTGCCTGCTGCTGCAGGACGAAGGAATCGAGAGCGCGCTTGTAGACGTTAGGGGGGATATGCGCATTTTTGGGGGCGAGACAGAGATCCTTGAGATTGCCCACCCTCGCAAGGGTAAAGGAATCCTCCCATTCCGCTTCTCCCAGAAGGCAGTCGCCACATCAGGCGATTACCGCCAGTTTTCCGGCAGTTATGATAAGAGCCACCTTCTCGGCCACCATGATTTCTCTTCAGTCACCATCCTTGCGGAAACCGCTATGGAAGCGGATGCCCTCGCCACGTGCGCTTTTGTTTTGGAGAGGAGCCAATCTATTGTATTTCTTGAACAGAGGGGAAACCCTGCGGTCCTCATAGGCGCCAGAGGAGATATCCTCGTTATGAATGGATTTGAGAAACTTGAGGTGCCATCATGAAAGCAAAAACACTATTCATCTCCCTTGCCACCATTATGACCCTCACCATCTTCCTCTGGTCATCCTATTCCATCAGCGATACCAAAGCCATCTGGATCCAGACGCGGATATTTGGGCTCGTGTCATTCGCTGCCCTTTTCCTCACCATCATCATGGGGGAATTGCGCGTTCTCACCAAGGGAATGGCTCCTCTGGAGATTTTCCGCTTTCACAAGCCCCTGGCGATGTTCTCGGTGTTCCTGGTGCTGCTGCACGGCATCTCAGGGATGATGGACAACTACAAGTGGGGGAAAGGACTCTCCTTTGTCAATTACCTGGGCTTTTCTTTTTCCGACAAGTGGTTAGTGCTCCTTTCGTTCGGGACGCTGGCATTCTACCTCCTGGTGCTCATCGGAGCGACGTCTCAGCCGCGGATGATGCAAGTCCTTGGCTACAAGCGGTGGAAACTGGTGCATTACCTTAGCTATGCCGCTTTTTTCCTCGGCTATGCGCATGCAATCAATCTCGGCACAGACCTCAAAGGTGCTGGCTATGCCGTGCTCCTGCACTGGCTGGTGGTCGGATCATTTATCATCGTTCTTGCATTGCTGCTGACGCGCATCGCACATGCTATCCTTCATTTTGATGACCTGGTGGAAGTCGTGCTTGCATCATGCCTGTTCCTGCTCCTCCTTTTTGGGGCAGTTATTGCGGGAATCCTCATGTCCTCATCCTACGAACGCCTCAATGCGCTCACCGGCCAGCTTCCTGAACTCTCAGCGCAGGCATCAACTGCACATCAGGGTTTGCAAATGGCACAAGCAGGCAACAGCCAGCTCCAGCAGGCAATCAGGGTGGTGAACAATGGGTAAGGCAATGAAAATTTTTCTTGGGCTCGGGGTGCTGTTCACCCTTTTTGGCAGCATGATCTCTTTCGCCCTTATTGATGATGCATTCTCGTCAAATGCGCATGCCCTTCAGGAGCAGATTGCCGTTCTGGAACTGAAGCGCAAGCAATTGGAAGCGCAGAAAAGCGCGCTTCTTGCCATCCAGGACGCGCTGATGAGCGAGCTGGCAACAACTCAGGACAGGAAGAAACAGGAAGCGGCAGCGCAGCAGCTCTCCCTGCTCCAGGCGCAGGAAGCCCAGCGGCAGCAGCAGATTTTGGCGCAGTCACAACCTCCGAAACAACAGACTACGTCACGGCCCACCAAGAAACAAGCTTCGCAACAGCCACCAAATCAACAGGTCACTCAACAACCAATCCAACAGCAGGCCACCCAACAGCAGGCAGCACAGCAGCAGGCAGCCACCCCGGCACCTTCACCGATAAGGATGACCAGGGCCTCATAGACTGATTTTAGGCATCATACCTTCATTATTTTTATTTTGTTTATTTTGCATTCATCCATAAAAATTAAGGGTTGGGCAACTCCAATCCATCAAAAACCTTTAAAACGCCCTCCACATCCTCCTGTCATGAAGCTCGCGGGAAGGGTCAAGAGTGGCGTTGGAGAAGGCGGCTTCTTCATGTCGCTGGAGCCCTATGTGCAGGAAATGGAAAAGGAACTCGGCTATGTTCCCTACCCAGGAACGCTCAACATGGCTGCCGAGAAAAAGGATGCGGAAGCGTTCATAAAACAACTTAAAGACATCACCATCCCAGGATTCACAAGAGGCACCAAGACATTCGGAGCTGTGCATTGCTATCCCTGCGCACTGAAAGGGGTGAAGGTGGCCATCATTGTGCCGGAATTCACGCG
>JACQOB010000035.1 GCA_016202745.1 Candidatus Aenigmatarchaeota archaeon
AGGGAAGGATTTCAATACCGAGTTGGATAAGAAGGAATTATAACCTTAATACAGGTTCTGAGGTAGAGCTTGTTTTCGACATAAAAGAAAATATAATCTTCCTGAACCTTGGCCCGGATGGTGCAAACATCAGCACGAGAGCCTGTGGAGCTCTAAATGCGGGTGAGAAAATGTCCGACTTGGCGGCAAAGTCTGGCTTGGATAGATTGGATAAAGCCGGCAGGCTAGATAGAGTCGGCAGGCTCATCTCCCGCTCCGGGCCTTATGGAGGAAAAAAAAGGGGCGGCCTATGAGCGATGACATCAGGAGGCTTAGGATCCTGGAGGACGAGCTTTCGGAGGTGCTGGAGAGCCTTTACAGGAGCAACGTCATAGGGCTTGAATACCTGGAGGGTTCGAAGAAGATGATTTACCAGATCGTTGACGGGATAGAGAAAAAGGAAGGAATGGCTTATAATTGGAAGTGAGACAATAAATTATAAATATGTTGGCTGCTGGCTTATACAGAATGCATACAGCCAGACTGGAACAACATGACCAAGGAGAGGTATGATACAAACCCCCCGCGGCACAAGGGATTTCCTGCCTGAGGTGATGATAAGGAGGAACTGGCTTCTGGATACCATAAGGTCTGTCTTTGAGAGGTTCGGGTTTGACCCCTTGGAGACGCCTGCATTTGAGTCCTGGGAGCTGCTGGCCAGGAAGGGTGTTGGTGGGGAGGAGATTAAGAATGAGATCTATTATTTCAAGGACAAGTCCGACAGGGAGCTGGGGCTTAGGTTCGACCTGACTGTACCCATGGCAAGGGTGGTGGCGAACAATCCGCAGCTGGTTCTGCCATTCAGGAGGTACCAGATCGGGAGGGTGTGGCGATACGACAGGCCTGGGGCCGGCCGCTACCGCGAGTTCTGGCAGGCTGATGTGGACATTGTGGGGTCAGCCGCGATGGATGCTGATGCTGAATGCATCACCGCTGCGGTGGCGGCCCTGAAAGAGCTGGGATTCAGGGATTTCCAGGTCAGGCTCAACAGCAGGAAGATCCTGAACGGCCTGGTGGAATATGCGAAGGTGCCGAAGGAAAAGATGGCTGACGTATTCAGGAGCCTGGACAAGCTGGAAAAGATAGGGGAGAAGGGGGTGCTGGAGGAATTGTCAGAAAAGGGGATTGAAAAGAAAAAATCAGAGGAATTATTAAAGCTGATCGGGCTGAAAGGCAGGCCTGAGGATATCCTGAAGAAGGAAAGGGAAAGGCTGAAGGGGGTCAAGGCGGCAGAAGAGGGCATAGCCGAGCTGGAGCAGGTGCTCCGGAAGGCCAGGGTTTACGGCATCGATGGCATGATTACCGTGGACTTCAGCCTGGTCAGGGGCCTTGATTATTACACGGGGCCGATATTCGAGATTTCCGTGAAGACAAAGCAGAATGTGGGCTCCGTTTCAGGCGGCGGGCGGTATGACAAGCTGATTGGACTGTATGGCGGCAAGGACTTGCCTGCCGTGGGGATTTCCCTTGGCGTGGAGAGGCTTTATGAGATAATGGAAGCGGAAGGCATGTTCAGGGTCCCTGCCACGCTGACGAGGGCTTTTGTTGTCGCCGTCGGCGACAGCGTCAGGGATGAGGCTATAAGGGTTGCCAGGCAGCTAAGGGAGAAGGGCATCAGCGTGCAGTCTGACGCCGGCGGAAGGGACATGAGGAAGCAGCTTGAATACGCCAACAGGAAGGGCATACCTTACGCAGTCTTTGTGGGCGAGAAGGAGCTGAAGAGCGGCAAGCTTGTTCTCAAGGACATGAAATCCGGCAAACAGGTGGCACTTGATATTGGTTCTGTTGTCAGAAGGCTGGGGAAAACGGATAAATAATACCGGAGCAAATATTAAAGCAGTGGCCCAATGAAAGGCATAACCCCAATAGTCTCCATAGTCATCCTGCTCCTGATAACCATAGCCGTGGCCGGGGCTGCGTACACCTACATAAACATCTATTCTACCAGCCTGACATCCCAGGTCATACAGATACAGGACACATTCGGGAACACGGTGATAATACAGAACGTGGGCAGCCTGCCTGTGGATTCGGATGACATACAGGTTACTGTGGATGGGGCGCCGACCACTTTCACCACCAGCCAGATCATACAGCCGGGGCAGAGCGCATCCCTGACCATAGTGTCGCTTTCTGTAAATGACGATGCGGAGATAAATATAAAGGGGCCTGGAGGGGTTTCAGGAAGCGTCAGCTATGTTACAGACCTGCAGGTCGCTGCAGCAGGCACGGCGGACAACCCGCCGACAGTCACACTGGACTCCCCCGCCAATGGCGCAAACGTGCCATCAGGTCTCATCGACTTCCAGTGCACTGGCAATGATGATCAAGGCATTAAGGAGGTCCAGCCTTACGGCAACTGGACATCAGGCGGGCCACTTGTGCCAATAGGCTCTCCATTCCCCTATTTGACTCCCTATAGCCAATCAGAAACCCATGTATTCTCACAGTCAATAACACCAGGAAGCCCGACAACATACAGCTGGGACTGCGAGTTCACTGACAACTCGACTGCTGTGCAGAAGGCCAACGCAAGCGCGCCGTTCACGGTTACTGTCAACCCGGCTGCCAACCCCGCGCCTGCCGTGGCGCTTGTGTTGCCAGCTGACCTGGCGGTGGTGACGTCCCCGGTAGCATTCTCATGCGATGTATCTGACGACCAGGGCGGCCTCAACGTTGACCTGATGACCAACATCACGGGAACGCTGGCTGTCACTGCCAGCACGGCCTACACCGGGCCGACTGTCACGGAGACTAAGACATTTAACATAGGCGGCTTCAGCCAGGGGGGCAGCTACAACTGGACCTGCAGGGTGGATGACGGCACAAGCACAACCCAGCCGGCCGTAAGGAGATTGGGTGTGGCCGATACAATGCAGCCTTCTTCTGTAACACTGGATTCGCCACTCAACGCAGCAACACGCACAACGTGCTCTGTGACATTCATATGCTCGGCAACAGATAATGTAGCTCTTGATTCATTATTACTATACCACGATATAGGAAGCCCAATGACATTCAGGGGTGCAGCAAGCGCGGGAGGAGCGCCATCATTCACAGCAATATCCAGTCCTTTCACATATCCCTCACTAAACTACGGCTCCTACAACTGGTACTGCGCGGCAAATGATACAGCAGGGAACATGAACTCAAGCCAGTCTTCTGCACCCTTCACGTTCACCGTGGCCAACGGCAACAACCCGCCTTCAATAACAGCACCCACAATCTCCCCCGCCAGCCCCTCAAAAGCAGGCCCTCCGCCAGATAACCTCACCTGCAATGCCGGGACAAAATCAGACCTTGACTGCTCAGACCCCAGCCTGAACACAGTGCACTACAACTGGCTCTGCACAGGCGCATCCTGCGGGGGACTTCCTGTTATTGCCCTTAATATGCCATTTAACAGGAATGCCACTGCGGCAGGCGTAATAAATGACACTTCAGGCCAGAACAACAACGGCCAGCTTGGCGGGGCAGGAGGCATACCAGGGACAAAACCAACCCTCATAAACGGCAGAATAGGCAAGGCTTATGACTTCGACATGCCTGGCACCAACACGCAGAACATCAGGATTCCCGATGACCCGACTGGAGCCATGGACTTTGGTGCAACAGACAACTTCACAATAGAGGGCTGGATAAGGCTTGATGCCATCCCTTCGTCATCGGTGATTATAGAGAAGTACCATGGAGGCAGCCCAATAAATCACCCGGGTTATGCACTGAGGGTGGGCTCACTCAGGGAGTTGAGGTTCAGGTTGCAGGACGGAACCAGCTTTGCGCCTGTTGTAAACAGTTCAAATGGCGGTTCAGGCCTCATACCCATCGACGGCCAGTTCCACCATTTTGCTGCAGTGAGAAAGGGCTCACCATCCCCAAAGAAAATATTCCTTTACCTGGATGGTGTGGACGTTACCGTGCAGCCTAACGATGATGGCACTTTAAACAGCCTTGCAAACTCGAATGCGACCTTCGTAGGCAACAACTATGCTGAACAAGGCCTTAACTTCCCAGAGCCAATCAATGCTGCCATAGACGAGCTAATTATATGGAGGAGGGCTTTGGCCATTGAGGAAATACAGAGGCATGCCGCAGGCGATTACAGGACGCTCGTGAACCAGGAACTCAACGTAGGAGAGGACTGGAAGTGCACGACAACGCCAATAGACCCTGACGGAAATGGCGGGGCGACTGCATCATCCGGAACTGTGCTGATATCTTCTTAGGTGCAAAACTTAGCTTGTTGTCGTACAGCGTATTTTCTACAGGCGGCAGCAAAGCCTGGAAAGAAAACAAGAGAGGCATAGGGAATCTCAATACCCCATCATTGGCATGCCGCCGGGGTAAAGGCTTGAGGCGCCGAAGGCGGATGCGCCCAGGACCGCCAGGATGCTGACTGTCAGCAGGACAGTGACCCCGACAAAGGCGGTTACCATGTCCACCGAGAACAGTTCTTTCGAGGCGCGGATTAACATGGCATAGGCAAGCACGCCGAAGATCAGCAGTGCCAGGAATGCCACCACGCCTCCTATGGCTGGCACGTAGGTGAATATCGCGGCAATCAGGAACCCTATTGACATCAGCTTTGCCGGTATGGCCACCGCAGTAAGGCCTTCAAAGTAGCCGCCCTTTCCCCCGAGCGTGGTGAAAGCGAGCCTTGCCAGCCATCCATAAAAGAGCCCCCCGACAAACACAATGAAGAAAACGCCAATCGCGACCGCGCCGGCCCCGGGCAGGCCAAGGTTGGGAATTGACCTGAACTGGCCTAATGTCCCCAGCGCTGTAGAGAAGAACCTTGGTGTCATTATTGCGGAGCCTATTGCTGAGAGTATCGAGGCGATTAGCAGATAGAGAACAGACTTGCCAAGGTTCTTCTGCTTCTTCATTGAGAGCAGGTGGGTTACCTTCCAGCACATTTCCCTCTTGTCTCCTTGTTGTTATTGGTTAATCTTAAAGTCCGGCTTTGTTCTATTGGCTCAAGCCAGCGGCTTACTGTTCTTGTCTCCTTTATGATATTGGATTATTCTTGAAGTCCGGCTTGGTTATATTGGCCCATGCCGGCAGTCAAGGCTTCTTTTCCCTTCAATAATATTTTACCTGGAGCCGCCTTATAAATCAATCCTTCCTCCTGAAAACAGTCAGGTAGGCAAGGAAGGCCACCGCAACTATAAGTATCAGGTAATGGGTTGAATACCCTGCCAGGTGGAAAACAAAGGCAGCCATCCCGCTGATGGCGGCGGCCAGCACCGTGGTGAATATGTGCACCTCCCCGTACCTGAGGCAGGCGTCAACCAGTATGACAATCCCCAGCAGGGCAAGGGCCAACTGGAACACAATGAACACCGGCGACACAAGGCCGAGAACTACAAGGCTTCCTGAAATGAATCCTTTCAGCGCATAGCTCCAGCGCGTTATTGGCACCTCTGACATTCTTGTCTCCTTGTTAATGTTGGTTGATTCTTTCAGTCCGGCTTGCATTTAAAGTCCGACTTGAGCCAATTGGAACGGCATGTCCGGCGATAACATCGCCGGCAGGCACTCAAGTCGGCAGGCAAGTCAAGCGGGCAGCCGGGCCTTGCCATCTCTGCAACCATGCCTAATTGAAGATCAGCAGCCCGCCGACCACAAGGAATATGATGCCCATGATGATGCCCATCCAGCTGAACTTCTCCTGCTGGTGGGCGGTGGCCATGGGGAAGAATATGACGAGGAATATGCCCATCAGCACGAGCAGTATGCCCACTATGGCCCCTATGATGCCGAATGCCATGCTTTATAATAGGCCCCGAATCTTAAATCCGCGTTTTTGATATTGTTGTAACTCTCCATAAGTGATAAATATATAAAGCTTGCGGGGAAAATACAATATAGAATATAAGAAGGGCCGCATATAATATAATTAGGTAAGGTTCAGGTGGATGTGTATGGTTTTTGCCAGGGCTAAGCTTGTGATGGAGGACAATTGCTTCGAGGAGGAGCCGGGGAACGTCGAGATGGCCTTCGTTGGCCAGAATGTCAGCAAGCTTTACGAGAAGATCTATGAACTGATGAAGAGCGTCTTCCATGTGGTGGACAGCGACATACAGGAAACTTCCTACAGCTGGGGCAAGTCGGACAAGGGTGACAAGTTCTCGGTCACCTGGTGGGTCCACAGGGACATGGACCTTTTCTCATACTGGTTCGTGAGGGTGAAGCTGGCAGGCCAGGGTGACAGCAGGATGGGCAACGCAAAAGTGCAGATAAGGGGCCTGATAAGGAGCGAGTACCCGCAGGACACAGTATGGCAGAGGTCCCTATTCTACGAGATGCTGAGGACGTTCTGGCACAGGGCGTTCTACAGGAAGAAGAGGGAGCTGTACGCGGAGGACTGCAGGCATTCGATCGTGTACATGCAGACAAAGCTCAAGGAATTCATGGGCCAGGTCCGGGCATCCGCAGAAGAATAGATCATGCCCGCAAGATCTTGATTATTGCCTTGAGTGCAGGAGCGGCATGACAAAGCCGGGCTTCAGAAATAATCCAACATCAATAAGCAGATAAGAGATCGCTATGGGAAAGATAGAGATAAGGGAGGACTGCCTTGCACCAGAGAGGTTCATTTACCTCAGCTATGAGGGCCCGGACCCCTGGGGCGTTGCCAAGAATATAACGGCCACCATAAGGCCGTTCTTCCACGTGAGCGCCTCCGGGACAAGCCAGACGAAACTATACTGGGATGTTGTGGGGGACCCCATAAAATTTTATTCGACGTGGTGGGTCAAGAAAGCCCTCAGCGCATATACATTCTTCAGGGTTGACATAAAAGTCCAGGGCGACAAGTCAAAAACAGGGAATAAGGGGCGCTTCACGCTGCAGCTCAGCGGCGACCTTAATACAAACTTCGGGGGATGGGGCATATTCGTTAAGCCTGTCTGGCTGATGTACTCATACCTGTTTTACAGCAGGGTCAGGAGGAAATTCATAATGCAATGCAGTGATTATATAACCGGCTTCAGGAACGAGATAAAGGAGCATTTCAACCTGAAGGCTGCCCAGAAGATAGGATCCGATACAGCCTTGGGATAGGTTATAATTGTTATGGACGAACTTGTAATCGATAAGCTGAGGGAATTCGCCCTTCAGAAGAAACGTGCAGGCAAATTTGTCTTTGGCTCCCCATTCGAGATGGAGATACACATAGATTATACCTGCCCCCGCGGAGGCGGATCCAACCTTTATTATTCTTACGTGTTCCAGATGCCCAAGTGGGGCTTCACTGTCAAGAAGTTTGATGAATCGATTGAAGTGACGCCTGAATTTGCCGAATTCTACAACATAACGATAGGGCAAAAACAGAAACTGGAGAGCGAGATAAAGGCGGGCCTTACTTCCGCGGCGCAGGCCGTTGCGGATTTTGAGCTCATGAAGCATGACTCAAGGAGGTACAAGGAGATACTTGACTACTTCGTGACGGCAGAAAAGAAAGGGGACCAGCACGTCCTGAGGAACATATTCGTCGACAGGGTTGATGCGTTCACGGGCGACTTCGCGCTGATACAGATAGTGAAGAGGTGGCCCTCCATAATCTCGGACTTCCTGAGGATGCCTGAAAAGCTTACCGATGTCCAGGCGATAAGGAAGGAGCTGGATGTGACTGCCGCGGAGGCGAACATACTGAAGACGAAGAACGAGCTCTACAAGGAGTGGAAGAAGCTTTTCAGGCCCGCGATCACGGAGAGGTATGCAAGGATTGAAACGCTGGTCCAGGCCAGGAGGAAATCAGTGGAGGAATACAGGAACTGGCTGAAGCCGTACATAGCCAAGTTCAGGATGATAAAGGAAATGACAGAAGCGAATCCCGGTGCGATGCTGTCCAACCCGTATTTCACCCCGGGCTTCGGGCAGTCGCAGGCGACAACCACGCTAAGGATTCTTGCGTGGAGGCCTTTTACGCCAGGAGAAAGGGGGAAGCCGGAATCGCTGTTGGAGAAGAAAGGGGGGCACAAGACAAAGTTCGTGCTTAACCCCTATGACAGCCTTGTAAGGGAGTGGAAGGGTATAATAGAGCAGCACTATGGCATTACAATAACAGACAAGGATGTCAGGGACGTGATAGACGCTGCAGTGAAAAATGGGGAGATGGACCCGAAGGACATCTATTACGTCATGTTTGACGTGAAGCTGTTGCTCAACCTTTCGAGGACCCCGCCACCGGAGGGGGCAGAGATAGATGACGTGAATTTCCAGCCGTTGAAAGGCTGGTTTACCTCGCAGAACATAATCCTGATCCATCTGCTTGAGCTGTACGCGAGGGAGAAGGCGATAGAGAAGTACATCAACGAGATGACAGGGGCGAAGCAGATAGAGGAGGAGTGGATAAAGAAGATTGAGGCGGAGTTCACCGAGAAGAAGCCTGAAAGGTTCGAGGGGCTGAAGAAATTCGGGGAGAGGGTGGGGGTTTTCAGGAGGAGGGTCAGGTCTCCGCTTGAGAAATTCTTTTACCTGTTCGTCAGGCCGGGGCCCTATGAGCCCGTGTTCGAGGAGAGGATTTCAAAGATGTACGCGAGGGTCATGGGAGAGCCTTTTGACCAGATAATCACTTTCATCACATCGAAGATAGGTGTCGAGTAACCTTTTTCCAAAAAAGGTTAACGAAAAAGGGAGGCTGCCTCGTGAAACAAAGTCCGACTTGAATCAATTGAATAAAGTCGGCAGGCTTTCGCTCGGCTTCGCCTTCCACTAACCTTTTTCCAAAAAAGGTTAGCGAAAAAGGGAGGCGATGTAAAGTCTGGCTTTATCCGATTGGACCAAGCCAGCAGCGATGTAAAGTCTGGCTTTACCCGATTGGACCAAGCCAGCAGCTAAGCTAGGCGCCTTCCAAATGTTAAAATGAGTTGATGATTATGCCATTGATTCCGGGTGTGACTACAGGCTTATACCAGGTAGCGAGGCCAACAGAGCTGGCAACGCCGACAAAGAAGGTCGGGTATGTCATACCCAAGGGTGTGGCTGCCTTTGAGTTCGCCGGCGACATACCGCACGAGGTCACGTATTCTGAGGGTGAGGATGTCAGGCACATAATGCAGAAGCAGGGCATGACTGTCGCATACCATGGAAGCCTTACCGTGCCAATAGAATTGCCTGACAGGACAGAGTGGAGGGACGCGGATGACCACATAAAGAGATCCATCCGGTCCGCCGTGCACGTGGGTGCCGTTTACATTGACTTCCACGCCAGCCTGAACTCCTGGCTGGAGCTGATCACTTACGCGGGCAGGAAGCTTTCCCTCACCTTCGTGGACCACGAGGGGCGCTTCATCTCCACAATACTGAAGGAAAACGAGAGGCTCAGGGAATGGTTCATCAAGTACAAGTGGGAGGATTACATGAGGGACATATTCACCCGAAACGAGCAGATAAAGCTCAACAGCAGGGTAAGCCTGGAGGAGGACAGGTGGAGGAGGGAATACCTGAAGAAGAGGGTAACTGAGGAGCTGAAGAAGAATTCATCCATCATCCAGAACATCCTGAATGCCGCGAAGGCAAGAGGCGCGACAGTGGGGACAGTGGATGAATTCATAAACGAGATTGTCAATGACCTGCTTCTCAGGGGAGTCCCGAGGGACCTGCCGCCCAACCTGGAAAAGGTTGTAAGGAACCTGATGGACGAGTCCAGGGATGCGGCAACCGCAATGTATGCGACGATAGAAGCGGAAGAGCGGACAAAGGTGCTCAGGGAGAAGCTTTCCAAGGGGGACAGGTGGGAAAGCGAGGAGCTGAGGTCAGCCCTGGGCGTCATGGACGGCTACCACATAATGGCGCACTACCTGTTCTTCACCAAGGACCCGCAGTGGATGTCCATGGCATCCTTTTACGGCAAGGTGCTGGGCAAATACAAGATAAACTACAGCGACAACGAATGGCTGCGCAACGCATGGAGGGAGGCTGAAAGCAAGAACGATGTGGAGTTCAAGGAGTTCTTCTACGGCGTGTGCGCCGCCAAGTACATTGAAGGCCACATGAAGAAGATGGAGGAGTGGCTGAACAATGAATTCATAGGCAAGGAGCTCGCAGGCAAGCCGGAGCTGCAAAAGATAGCCAGGGAGCTGAAGATAGGCTTCGAGACGCCCGATGCCAGGGACCCCACCCTGCCCGGCAGGTACATGATCTGGAGGCCGAAGCAGATATACTCGATGGTGAAGACAATGAGGAGCGTGCTGAAATCAACCCGCTACTGGCTGATACCGGACTTTGAGCACACCGCGACGCAGGGGGTTGACGCGGTGCTGGAGTATGAGCAGGTGGCGAAGGAGATACCTGACTTCGGGAAATACATTATCTCCTGCCACTCCAATTCGCCCAACCCGCTGCACCCACACGATCCCGTGGAGTTCGGCGACATGAGGCTTTACAGGATACTCTATGCGCTCAGGAAGGTTGGCCTTGGCAAGGAAGGCAGGACTGCGTTCCTGATTCTTGAAAGGGGCGGCGGCGAGGACCCTGTGATGAGGGGCGTTGACGCCATCAGGACCATAATAAAATACCTGGAGAAGGAAATTGCGCCCGCAGACCTGGGGCTGGACTTCTTCGGCATCACCGAGAAGATGTCAGGCAACATGCTGAGGCAGGAGCAGATAGTCCGTGACCACGCGTATGACCCCATGAAGGACCTGCTGGAGATGTCGGAGGAGGAGTGGACGATGCTCTCCCAGGCTGCCATAAAGAAGGGCAAGAGGCCAGAGGTCTGGAAGAGGGGCGAGTTCAGGTAAGGGCTACAAAGCTTTATAAAGTAAGAAAGTAATACATTCTTATGGCAGAAATAGCCACCATATCAACAAAGGGGCAGGTTGTAATCCCCTCACATATACGCCAGGAACTGGGTCTGAAGGAAGGCTCGCAGCTTGTTGTTAGCAGGATGGAGGATCTCATAC
>JACQOB010000033.1 GCA_016202745.1 Candidatus Aenigmatarchaeota archaeon
ACGTACCCCCTCCCCGAGGCCCAGATTGACAGGTTCCTTTTCAAGATACTCCTCACATACCCGCCCATGGACCAGGAGATGGACATCGTTGACAGGTATGCGGGCAGCTCAGACATAGGCGAGCTGAAGAAGGTGATGGACAGGACGGACATGGTGAGGCTGCAGGAGCTGACAAGGATGGTGCCCATCTCAAAGGACCTTTCAAATTACGCAGTGCAGATTGTGGGAAAGACTAGACAGTCCAAGAATATTGAATACGGCGCATCGCCCAGGGCCTCCATAGGCCTGATCCTCGCGGCCAAGGCCAACGCCCTGATAGGCAAGAGGAATTACGTAGTCAAGAAGGACATACAGGAAATGGCATTCCCCGTCCTGCGCCACAGGGTAGTCCTCAGCTTCAAGGCCGAGAAGGAAGGGCTGAAGCCCGATGACGTGATAAAGGAACTGATTTAGGGCCAGCGCTCATAACCTTTCCATTATTTGTTCTATATATTTACTGTCCCCTCTAAATTGTTCGTGAAGTGTCTGTTCTACCCTCTCCCGTGGCCAGGGAGGCTTGTACGGCCTGCGGCTTGCCAGGGCGTCGGAAATGTCCGCTATTGCAACCAGCTGGGCAAGTGCGGAAATATTTCCCGCGGGAGCCCTTCTCTCAACATCACGCAATGACTGCCGGCCATGTAATGGCTGGCCCTGCGGTTGTGCCTGCCTCCTGTCCATCCCTGCCCTGGGGGAAGGGTCTTTCTTATACTCGTGGTGCGCGACAACTATCTGCCCCACCTCCTCAGGCTCAAAACCGGATTCAGAAAGCTCAAGGAAGCCCAGCCTCGGGTGGCCTTTCATTATTCTCTGTTCAGCCGGCTCCAGCGGGCCCTGCTTGCCAAGGATATCCAGCGGTATCCTGTACTTGCCAATGTCATGCAGCAGGCCGCCGTACCCAAGCAGGCGCAGTTCATCGCCTGAATGGCGGTTCTCATGCCCCAGGTCTATGCTAACCAGGCCAACCCTCTCGCTATGGTCTCCCGTCTCCTTGTGGTGCGCTTTCAGGTAGCCAAGATACCCTGCCACCTTCCCGTCAGCCACCAGTTCCCTGAAAAGCCTTATGGACTCATCTGCGTACAGCAGCCTGATCATATAGAAGATAGCTGGTAATACATTAAATAAGTGAGAAAACCATGTCAGGCTGCCTTAAGAGCCAGTATTGAACTATTCTGTTAATTATCGAATTTGGCGCAATCGAGTACCTAAATAGGTCAGTGAAGCCGGATCCCTGTACACAACAAAAGTAACATCTTTGAGGTTTGTTTCTGTATATGTTCTCAGAAATTCTAGTATCCCTTCACCTAACTTTGCGACAGTCTCTATGGGAGTCTTTTCAACTGCTCCAGTCATCACGCCCATCCTTATCGCCGGGATCAGGAGGCTGCCATATTGTTCTTGATGCGCGGCTTCCAGGCCGCTATAAACTACCATGTCAAGAGGATTCCGCAAATCATCAACTACAAAAACAACATCATTAAATTGGTCTCTGTGCCTTGATCTATCCCCTTTTGCGATCACTGTTTGCAGATCATGAAGGGGCATTGCCTTCCTTGCCTGGGAATGGTAACGCTCTCCTGCAACTCTGTATATGGCCCTATCTATCCCTCCTTGCCACTCGCCAAAGGAATTAATCGCAGCCATCATTGCATCTGCAGGTATCTGCGTTATGTCTCCTTCCTCCAGATAGATTTGCGTCTTGCCGACCGTATTGACAAGATTACGTTTCATATTTCACCATTATGACTATATAATAGTAGCAACATATATATAAAGCTTTGTGGGTACGTGTTTAGCTGGTTAGGAGGCTTATTGGTGATGCATATCGGTTTTGGATTATGATGATTTTCCTGCCAAGAAACTGAAACCGCTACGCTGCGACATACAGGGCATTTTTGAGCTAAACACATACGCTTGCCGGAGAGCATGAGGACTTCAGCAGAGGAGCAAATAAAAGCGATACATACAGGAGGAGAATATTCTAGCTTTACCTGCGCATAAAGGGGGACCAGCTCCTGGCTTACGGAAGCCGTTGAATGCGGCATGGGGCTGCCCTGAGATATTATTATCAATCCTCCCACATCAGGCTAATCTGAAGAATGAACATGGCAGCCCCGCTGTGGCAAAGCTATTTCTGGCTGGAAAACAGGTATAACATAATGAAAAACAAGACGGGCCACTACAAGCTGAAGCGCTCCCTGGGGCTTTTTGAACTCACACTGTACGGAATCGGAATAATCCTTGGCGCGGGCATTTATGCCCTCATTGGCGTTGGCGCCGGTGTGGCAGGGAACGCCGTCTGGATATCCTTTGTTTTCGCCGCGATAATAGCAGCCTTCACCGGCCTCAGCTACGCCGAGCTGTCATCCATGTACCCCAAGACCGCGGCCGAGTACAATTACACAAAGAATGCATTCAAGAAAAGGTCGCTGGCCTTTGTCGTGGGCTGGCTGATGACAATAGCCAGCATCGTGGCTGCGGTGACGGTCGCCTTCGGGTTTGCGGGATATTTCACGCACATATTCGGCGGCAGCATAACGCTGGTTGCGGTCGCGCTTGTCATGGTGCTCTCCATGTTAAACTATATTGGGATAAAGGTATCCGCGAGGTTCAACATCCTGTCAACGCTCATAGAGACAGCCGGCCTGCTCATTGTCATTGCGGTGGGCATGCTTGTCTTCTCCTCCTCCGGGATAACCGTTGACCTTTTCGAGACGCCCGGAAACGCAGGCATCACCTCCATGCTGGCCGCAACAGCCATAATATTCTTCGCCTATCTTGGCTTCGAGGACATTGTCAACGCCTCCGAGGAAACGAAGAACGCCAGGAAAGTGGTGCCCAAGGCGCTCGTGATATCAATAATCATTTCCACAATATTGTACATCCTTGTGGCAGTCTCGGCAGTCAACCTGGTGGGCTGGGAGCGGCTGTCCGAAAGCAAGGCCCCGCTTACTGAGGCAGTCTCCTCCGTGATGCCCAACTCGGATTTCCTGTTCTCGCTGATAGCGCTGTTCGCAACGGCAAACACGTCGCTGATATTGCTCATAGTCGGATCGCGCATCCTGTACGGCATGTCATCCGACAGGGCAATGCCCCGCGCGTTTTCCATTGTGGGCAGGCGGGGGACGCCCTATTTTGCGGTGGCGGCCGTGGCCATAGTTTCCGTGCTGATTACGCTTGCCGGCAACATAAAGACAGCTGCCACCATAACGGACATCAGCCTGTTCGTAGTATACATAGCCGTGAACGCCTCGCTCATTGCCCTTCGCTACAGGGAGCCTGGCGCGAAAAGGGCCTTCAGGGTGCCTCTCAACATCGGGAAGTTCCCTGTGCTTGCGCTGCTCGGCCTGCTTTCGGCCTTCTTCATGCTCTTCTATTTCGAGAGGGACATAGCGGCCATTGAGGCTGTTGTGATAATCGCAGGTTTTGTGGCATATCTTATCCTCAGAAAAAGCCCCCGCGCAACCGCCGGACAGCTTTCCGCCCGGTAACCGCCCCTTTATTAAATTGCGGAAGCGAATATAATTGGTGGAACGGATGTGCATTGTGTCCCCGGCGAGGGTCGTGAAGGTC
>JACQOB010000036.1 GCA_016202745.1 Candidatus Aenigmatarchaeota archaeon
CCTCCAACTGTTTTATATCGGACATACGATATACTATATTTGTACACACAAGTATTTAAATATATCGGACACCCAATATATAGCATGAATGAGATGGAAGCGCGGCTTGGTGCGGCCAAGTCATATGGCGACGTATTCACCCTAGTCAAGGAATGCGTCTACGACAGCATAAGGAAAAGGCGCGCGGGCCTGATGCTCGGTCTGTCGCACCTCGGCTTTTCGCCGCGCGGCTTCATCGGGGCATACCACCAGATGGGCGCCAACCTGATAGTGCTTAACGCCGACCTGCTGAAGAGGATCATCAATGACCGGCCGCAAACACTCAACTACCACGTGTTCCATCTCCTGATGCATGAATACCTCCACAGCCTCGGTTTCGCGGATGAATACACTACAAGGCAGCTGTCCGCCGCGATAGCGGAAGACACCTTCGGGTCGAAAAGCATGATCACGAAAATAGCGAGGGATTTCGACAGGTACCTGCCCGACCTCAGGTTTGCCCCCGCCAATTATCGCCCTCCTGAAAGCGCGTACGTTGAATTAATAAGCGATTTCGAGAAAGAAGATACAGGGTATATTGGATGAAACAAAAGGAAATTGACAACTGCTGCGACATGCGTGGACTCCTCTCATTTCTGATACTTTTCCTGCTGTCAGGGAAGCCAATGCACGGGCAGGCCATAGCGGCCGAGCTGGAGAAGAGGAAGGGCATGAAGCCAAGCCCCGGGACGCTTTACCCCGCCCTGGCCGGCCTGAGGCATGCCGGATTCATAAAGGAAAAGAAGTCATCAACAAGCCCGGCGATAACATCGCCGGCAGGCATCCGCAAGACAATAACATACACCCTCACCCCAAATGGCAGGAAGGCCCTTGAGACTGGAAAGAAGAGGTTCTGCAGGGCGTTCCTGGGCGTTTTTCCGGAATAGCCCACTACTTGAGGGGGTCCCTTATAAGCATCACGTATCTGCCGTTTTCCCTGCTGGCTGGCAAATATTTTTTGGCCGCGTCCCTCACCATTTCTGGCGTCACTGCAGCAATTCCCGCAGAGTACATGTCAGCTGTTTCCCCATATTCCATTTTGGTTTCTATGCGGAATGCGTGTCCCTGGTTTGACTCTGCCGTCTTTGCAACCCTGTATCTTATCACCCTCTTGGTGCTTTCGAGCTCGTCAGAGCAAGCCAATTGCCCCTGCAGTTTCCTGAATTCGCCAAAGATTATGCCGGCAGCCTCGTCCAATCCCTTTGAGGCAATGCCGCCCATGACATATATATTTCCCTGATTGTGTCCTATCTCATATCCACAGCCAATTCCATAGGCCAGCCCCCTATTTTCACTTACAGCCTTATGCAGTCTTGAGGTTCCAGCCCTGCCAAGAATTTCAGCCAGTATTTGTACAGGAAATCTGTCCCCCTCTGCATACCTGGGGCCATGCATTGCTATCTTGAGAAAAGCCGTGCTTTCTTCTGGCTTTTCCCTATTAAGCAATTCGGGTGCATGCCTGCAAATAACAACCGGCTCATGCAGCGGTTTGGGCCTCGGGAATACGAACCTTTCCACTTTGCCTGAAGGTCTCCTTTCAAAATATTTCCTTACAATCTTGTCTATATCAGCAGGCAATCCGCCAACCAGAACCAGATTCATGTTGTTTGCAAAGTAACCCCTTGAATGAAATCCCCTCAAGTCATCGGGTGCAGCCCGCTTTATGATTTCGTCTTTTCCGGCAACATAATATGTATGCGGGCCTGCCCCCACCAGCGCTTCTTTGAAATCCCTGTTGTCCTTAAAGTCCGGATTGCTTTTGTCGTCCGCTATTTCCCTCAATACCCTTACGCGTTCCTGGTTCATTGTATCTGCATCAAGCAGGGGAGAGAATGCAGCGTCTGACACAAAATCCAGATACAGTTCCAAATCATCTGCGAGCAGGTCAAAAGGAATTTCGGTTTTCTCAAGGGTGGTCGTGGCGTTGCCGTATCCAATGTTCCCCCTGATCTTTTCAACGTCCGCAGGCGAATATTTGGCGCTTCCTCCTGTCATCAAGCAGTGCTCAAGAAAATGCGCTATGCCTTCCTCACCTTCGCGTTCGTGTATGGCACCATGGTCTATTCTAAGCCTCCCGTAGACGGTTTCGGTTGGCGTCTCCTGCAGGGCTACAATTAATCCGTTGTCCAGCTGGAATTCCCTGCAATTGCCGTTAAGGACAGCCATATCAATAATGAATGATCCCTGGGTTTATAAGCCTTTCAATATGTTACTCTGTGATAGTTACACCAACACAAAACAGCTTATAAATTGCCTATACAATCAATGAGTGGAGGAAATTCTATGGCATCAAGAAAATCATCTGCGAGAAAGGTCGCCGATTGCAGGGCATTCCCCAGCGAGAAGGACTGCTCGCTTACGGTTGCCGGGACAGAGGACGAGGTCATGAAGGTGGCTGTCAGGCATGCAGTGAACGAGCACGGGCACAAAAACACGCCAAAGCTGCGCAGGGACATCCGCTCAATGCTGAAGGACGAGTAGGCTCGGCGCATTTATTTTTTTATCTTTCCTATATTTTGTTTGATTTTAATACCACATGAGACAATCAGTTATTATGGCGAAAGATGCAGTTTCCGGGATAGTCGCAAACCTCAGGGGGGAAGTAATAGCATACGGAAAAGGCGCGGAAAATGTTTTCGGCTACTCGCAAAAGGAGATAATCGGCAAGAATGTCGCAGTCTTCCACCCCAAAGGGAGCGGGAAGACCCTTGAAAGGCTTTTCAGGACAGCCATGGAAAAGGGCGTCTTTGAGGAGAGGCTCACCCTTGTGAGGAAGGGCGGCCAGAAATTCCAGGCCATCCTGAAGGTGACTGCCGTAAGGAACGGGAAAGGGGAAATCACCGGCCTTGCGGGATTGACGAGGGAGATTAGAGGGTGATTCATTGCCATACGGATTGAAGTTGATAGCTTCGGCTTTTGAGTTTATAAATCTATGTATCCTATCCTATTCTGATGTATGAGCATAAATTTACTAATAGAGAAGAGGCAGGAAAATTATTAGAGCATAACGGCTTCACACTGGAAACAACAGGATTTGTTCTGCCGTCTGAAATCCCGCCAGACTACCCTTTCTTGTGGAAAGAAACAGGTGCGCTTTATCCGCTTGCATATGTTACCAGAGATGGTGAATTGTGTGTTGCTTTCAAGGCTGATGAAAAAGCCGGAACGGCAGAGTATGTAAGTAAACTGAGAAGAGTTCTTGGTTCAGCGGCCACCGCCAGCGGCCCTTCGGAATAATTTCCCTGTTATTCCAGAATAGGATGCTTCTTCACTATCGCCCTCTCCGACCACCACTTGCCCAGGCCGTAGGCATGCCCGGCCTTTATGCTTGCAAGGACGAGGAATGCGAAGACGTATATTATGTGCTCGTCCACTGTGGGGTTGTTGGCGGGCGGAAGCAGCGATGACCACATCAGCAGGGAGAGCAGGACGCCTGCCCAGGAGGCTATCCTCATCCCGATGCCAAGCATAATTGCCAGCCCTATTAGAAGCAGGCCTGCCATAAACAGCCCGTCAACAGCTGCGTTGCCCGCCAGGCTGCTGAACAGCGGCGCAAGCGGCCCGTGGACGCCGAACTGGAGGAAGCCTGAAGTCGGCGAGCCGCCGGCCAGCCATGATTTGTCGGCCTTTGTGGCGAATCCCAGCCCGAGAAGCTTGTCCAGGAACGCCCACAGGTATATCCATCCCAGTGAAATCCTGAGGCCCGCTATGAATATCTCCTGTTTCATAATTGGCTATCCATCGCTGATGGCCTTCTTTACCTGCACCTTCTCCGCCCTGCTGACGGATACAAGGGTGGCGATGAGCAGCAGCAGCACGCCTATGGCGCACGGGTTGATCGAGTCTATTGCAGCTGTCACGATTACGACCGGCAGCGTCAGCGTGTCAAGGCTGATGGCGCCTTTCGGGCCGGTGGACACGCCTATGTATTCAACGTTGACCAGCCCGGTGTAATAGGCCAGCATGAAGACGGCAAAGCAGACAAGCAGCAGGCCCGTTATGAGCCTCATCCACTTCTTCTGGCTCTGCTTCCATGCCTGCATCTTGTCGTATCTGACGCCCACCGCCGCAAGGGCTACTATTATGATGAGGGGGAGCACGAATATGAGGTTGTAGAGCATGAGGTAGTAGAACGCAAGGGCGTTGAAGCCGGACGCGAGTATGGCTGTTATCGCAAGGTAGGGCCCGCCTGTGCATGGCAGTTCCACCATCGCGACGAATATGCCCAACAGTATGGCACCGGCGCCTGTGACATGCGCGGCCTTCCTCTTTATGGCGTCAGTGAAGCGTGCAGGTATGGAGAGGGAAAAGCCGCGGCCGTACCAGAAGAAGTCCTTGATTTCCAGCAGGCCAAAGGCGAGCAGAATGATCCCGACTATCATCCCCAGCCAGACGGCAAGCCCCAGCGTAATGAGCGTCCCCTGGAACCATATGAGCCCGAGGCCTGCGAGCAGGTACGTTACATACACTGCAATTATGTATATTATCCCTATGCCCAGCAGCCTGCGCCTCGCCGGCTTCCTGGCATAAATGCGGGCCCTGCTGGTACCGTTTTCCGTTTCCTTTCCCGCAGTTCCTTTCTTGGCTGTCATGATTCCACACTTATGTTGGCAGGCTGCAGCCGCTTGCCGCCGCCACCTGTGCCAGGTCCG
>JACQOB010000037.1 GCA_016202745.1 Candidatus Aenigmatarchaeota archaeon
ATCCAATGGGATACAGCGGGATGCCGAAAAAGCTGTAATCAAAATAGCCGTACATCTCATTGAACCTGACAACATGCTTCCATTCGCCATCCCTGCTGTATTTGCAAGAATCCTTTACCGTGTATATGGTCCCGGTCTTCAAAGCCCTTGTTTGGGGCCCTATGTAGGCGAGATGGGTGCCTGGTCTCAGGGGGACCACCTCTTCAGCTTCAAGCCTTCGTACAGGCATCATGACAGGGATTTGCATAACAGGCTTATAAAGTTTCTGTCCGAAAATAAACCATGCAAGCGCAGCTCGGCGGCCTGACGGAGAAGCTGTCTGATGATAACATATATGAAATCCCGTACAGGCTAAGGGACTATGCCGCGGACATGATTGAGAAGCCCGTTTACCTTGATGAAAGCGCTGTCGTCAGGGAGGCGAGGAAACATTTCCAGGCTGTAGCCAATGAGCTGAACCTTTACCTCGTCGCGCATGGCAAGAGGCCTCTTGGGTACGGGAAGCTGAAGATAAAGGCGCTGGATGAGCCGGACCTGAAGGACATGAAGGGCGGAGGCATGTCCACTGTCCTCGGGTTGTACAAGCCCGGGACTGACGAATTATGCCTCAACAGGTGGCTGATTTACAATATACCCCTTCTCAAGGACGTGCTCAGGCATGAGCTGGCGCACCACTACCAGGATGAGGGCGAGATAATAGAGGGCTACCTGAAACAATATGGCGAAGCAAGAGGGGTGCCAATAATCGAGGACGAGGCGGACATGCTCGCGGCTGAGATGAAGGAGTACAAGCCGCTGGTGGACAAGAGGTTTGTGAGTTACAACTGATTCTGTCCAAAGCAGTCCATGAGACAGCATAACACCGTTATATAACCACTCATCAAAAGTATATCAATCAGTTCTCCATATATTATGCAACGGAAAGGGGAGAAATCCGTAGGTTTATCTATGGACATGCTGATACGGAAGAAGGCGCTGAAGATACAGGAAAGGTTGGGGATGAGGATAGGTTTAATGTACGGGACAAAGAATGTCCCCGTGGTGAAGAACCTCAGCCAGACCCTCAGGGTCCTGGAAGACCTGTACAGGATAGGTCTCAAGGCCTTTGTCCTCCCCAAGGAGCTCTTCTCCCACATAAAGACCACCTCCGACCTTTACAAGGAACATTACGGTGAGCTCCTCAGGATAAAGGACCTCGCAAAGAAGTACAACATCGAGCTTGCAATACACCACCCCACGCTCCCCAACGAGTTCGAGGAGGAGATCAAGACCTACCTCACCATCGCCTCCGTAATGGACTGCAGGACATTCATAATCCACCCGACTCTCTACAAGAACATACCGCATGGCCAGGCAAAGAAGCTGGTCATAAACAAGCTCAGCGAAATCCTCCCTGCCACAAGGATGCACACCAAGATAAGCATTGAAACAACGGGCAAGGTGACTGAGCTGGGAAGCTTCGAGGATGTGCTTGACATCGTAACGGCGACAAAGGGGGTGGAGCCTGCGCTCAACTGGGCCCACATACACGCCAGGGGCGTCGGGGCCCTCCGCTCCGAGGAGGATTTCAGGAGGATAATGGACAAGGCGCACACAACCCTCGGCCAGCCATTCAGCGAGAACGCATATTTCTTCTTTTCGGGCATCTCCTACGGCCCGTCAGGCGAGATAAAGCACATACCCCTGTCCCATTCGGACATAAGGCTTGAGCACCTCATTAAGCAGATAATGTCCTACAGCATCAAGGGCACCCTCATATTCGAGGACCCGGAGAAGGACAAGTTCATACTCAAGATACTTGACGATTTGGGGAACATGGTCAGGTAGACCAATAACAACTCCCCGAATGCTTCTTGGCTAACGGCCGCGTTCGCGTTCTATGGCGGCCAATACAGATTCATTTGTGACCCTATAGACGCCTGATTTCAGATTTCCAGGGCCCAATGGTATCACATCGCCAGCCATTTCACGCCCGATAAGCCAACCCTGCTGGACAGTTTGGCCATTGACATCCTGGATTATACTATATGTGCGTTCAGGGCGTACAAACAAGACATTTTTGTTATGTGGAGCTGGGTTTGGATTCTCTACAACCCCTTCAGTAACAAAGTGCTCAACAGACCTTGGCCCTGTAATGTATGCAATGGCATCCCCTTCAGGGTTTATGTCTTCAAGAGAAAATAATCTAATTCCTGCTGAATCAAGATAAGCCTTTGCTATATCATCATTTAGTCCGACCATATACCTTGACAGCCTTCCTGATAAAGATTCCGGCAGCTTCCTGAAAAGCCTCTTTAAAAGCCTGTCTTCAGTCATGCCTATAACCGCATCATAAGCGGCAAGCGCTAATTCTTTCATGTAATCACCTCATAGTTGTTACTATATAAT
>JACQOB010000041.1 GCA_016202745.1 Candidatus Aenigmatarchaeota archaeon
CATAATACTTCTGCTGATAACCATCGCCCTGGCAGGCGCAGCATACACCTACCTGAGCATCTACTTCCAGGGCAGCACGGCGAAAACAATCCAAGTTAGCGATGCCTTCTGTGCAAGTGGCGGCGTTGCAACAGTAGTGTTGAGCAACGTGGGAACACAAACATTGACAATATCACCCGCAAACCCCTGCGTATTACCAAATGCTATTGCCACGACAACAAACAGCCAGGCATGCGGCGATATAACCGTTGTAAAGACCAATGGCAATTTCGGTGCTGCCGCTGCATTCCAGAGCGGCTCTGTAACGAGAAATGGCAATGTTGCATTCAAAGATACCTGCGGCTCTGGAACAACATGCGACTACAGGTTCATCGTCTCAGGCACGGCAATAGGCGCCCAACAGGCATCGGTAAGGTGCTAAGTTCTTTGCCCTTCGTTTTAATAACAGGCAGGGGTAAGTATATTTATGGTCAGGTTAATCTGCCGACATTCTACAACTGCCAATAGTCGGCCCGGCATGAGCGGCCAGATAGAACCCATAACACTGGTCATAATCACCGGTATGGTCATAGCGCTTGTGGGCGCCGCCTATGTGTGGGGGGTCCCCCTGATACAGAAGAGGACTGCGACCACGGATTTTGCCTCCGCCGAGAGGTTCATAATAGACCTTGACAAGGCCATAATTGACGTGGCCAACAGGGGAGGCGGGGAGAGGAGCGTGGTGATCCCCAAAGGGATTGTCCGTATGGTGCCTGACATCAGCGACCCTCTTGACCCGCAGTATGCTGACAGGAATTCAGCCATACTAGAGGTCTCGGTGGACCAGCCGCTGGTGCTTGACGCAACGGTCCCCATAAGGACGCTGTTCCTGGGCGATGTCGGGAAGTTCGGCGAGGCGGAGCCGCGGGTTATGGAGCTGGAGGTGGTAAGGGAGGGCACGCGATACAGGATGTCCCTCAAGGCCCAGTACAGGGAACTGGACACAGCCACCGCGCCTCTGAGGGGCTTCAGGATAAGGCTCAACCAGGTGGGCAATTCAATCGCCACGGACAGGGTGGTAGTCTCCTACGGGGGAAACGTGAGGGGCGTTGCGGCCAACGGAGGGGAATTGACGATAACAAACATTAACCTGGAGCTTGAATAACCGGTGGCTGGTTTTTATCTCCTCCTGCACATACAGAATATATGAATTCTAATAACCAGAAGGGTCAAAGTCACTGCCGGCTTTATCCAATGGGGACAGGCCGGAAGGGCCAGATTCTGCTGTTCCAGCACGTCCTGCTCTTCACGATCGGCGTCGCCCTGTTCATGATACTGCTTGTTGTTTTCAACATATACCAGGCCCATTACAATACGCAGGCGGTCAATGACCAGATAAAGAGCGTAAGGGATGTGCTGGTGTCCAACATCATAAAGCTGCTGGAGAAGGAGGGCGATTCCTCCGTTGTCATCGAACTCCCACAGAAGCTGGGCGACGAGGAATATTCCATAGAGCTTACCAATGCAGGCCTCAACATCACCACCCTCAAGACCGGCACGAGCCTCTTCTCCAACATGTTCCATATCAATGAAACGGAAACCGGCGGGCAGAAGCCCGAATTCCGCGGAAGGGCCATAAGCAGGCGTGGCCAGCTGATAATATTTAAGACGGGCAGGACAATTATAATCAGCTAGAGCCTACCGGCGATGGAGTGCCTGCCGACGATGTTATCGTCGGGTCCATGGTAGCCGGACTTACCGTTTCACCATATTTATTCTATGGTTGTTTGTTATGAAACTGAACGTGAAGAAGAACGCAGCCGGGAAGCCTCTTGCCATTGGCCCCATAAGGTTTAAGATAAATCCGCGGTTTCTCGCGCTTCGGTTCAGGAAGGGATACTTCCTCCTGATGGAAAGGAGAAGGAGGGCCATGACTGAGCAGATGAAGGCCATTGGCATCCCCCCATCCGAACAGATGTACTACCAGCAGTTCTTCATGGGAGGCATGGGAGGCGGGCCAGGAGGCAGAGGCGGCCAGGGCGGCGCAGGAGGCCAGGGCGGCGGGCCCGGCGGCGGAGGCGCAGGCGACAGCAGCGGAGGCTCGCAGGCAGCTGAAGTTGAGAAAAAAATTGTCCAGGTGGTGGAGATTGAGGGCTTTAACCTCCCGACAGAGGAGGGTTATGAGAGCAAGATAAACATCATCCCCGGGAGGAAGGAAGCGCTGGCTGGCGTAAACATAAGCTACCCGCTCATACCGAAGAACCCCAAGAGGGGTGAAGAGATATTCGCCTCTGTAAACATAAGGTGGGACAGGACAACAGGCGAAGTCATATACAATGTCATCCAGCCGCCCCTGAGCGATGAGGACAGGGCGATAGTGGAGAAGGTCAAGAGGGACCTGGAGGAGAGGCTTGACATTGACTTCATCAAGCTGGGCCCGATAAAGGCCAAGAACATGCTCGTCGACGAGATAAGCCAGGCGCTCGTGAAATACAAGACAATAACGCCTGAAAGGAAGACGCTGATAATCTTTTACATAGAGAGGGACGTGATAGGGTACGGGAAGCTGGAGGCCATAATGAACGACCCGAACATTGAGGACATATCCTGCGACGGCATCCGCATACCGCTTTTCGTTTACCACAGGGACCCCAAGCTCGGCTCGCTGAAGACCAATGTCTGGTTTGACACGGCAGAGGAGCTGAACCTGTTTGTCTCCAGGCTTGCCCAGAAGTGCAAGAAGACCATATCCATTGCAGAGCCGCTGCTTGACGCCACGCTGCCTGACGGCTCAAGGGTGCAGGCCACGCTGGGCACGGACATCGCCAGGAAGGGGTCCAATTACACGATCAGGAAATTCACGGAACTTCCGCTCACCCCAACCCACATGCTGAAGTACGGGACATTGAATTCAATGCAGCTGGCATACCTGTGGCTGGCAATTGAGAACGGCATGTCTGTCCTCGTGTCGGGAGGGACAGCCACAGGCAAGACATCCCTCATGAACTCGCTTTCGCTTTTCATCAGGCCCAACCTGAAGGTCGTCTCAATAGAGGACACGGCGGAGCTCAGGCTGCCGCACCCCCACTGGATACCCCATGTCGCAAGGACGGCAATTGGCAGCGGGGTAAGCAAGAAGGGCGAGGTGACGCTGTTCGACCTGCTGAGGTCATCCCTCAGGCAGAGGCCGGATTACATAATCGTCGGGGAGGTCAGGGGTAAGGAGGCATTTGTGCTGTTCCAGCAGATGGCCTCAATACCAGGCGAGGAAAAGGTCATGATAATGAACGGCAGCAATCTGGAGCGGCTGCCTATCGGTTCCATCCAGAACGGGAAGAGCTACCGCATACCGACAATAGACCCTGACACGCTTAAGATGACTTTCTTGCCGTTGAAAATGAATGTTGAGCATCCAGCCACGGCAGAGCTCTTTAAGATAACAACGGAAACAGGCAGGGAAATAACGGCAAAAGGATCCCACTCGCTGTTTACACTCAGAGACGGCGAAATCGAGCCTGTGATAATATCCGAAAGCAAGCCAGGAGACGAGATACTGATACCAGCTACCATGCCATCCGGATATAATGATATCAATGAACTGAACCTTTTGGAGCTGCTGCCTGACATAAGGGTTTACTCACCTTCTTGCATAAAACAAGCGAGCAGAAAGCTGGGATTCGAGAAGGCGTCAAAAATAGCCGGCTTCGCGACAATATCCAATTATTACGGTGTAAATAACTGCGCGCTGCCTGCCGGAAAATTCAAGATGCTAATGGAAGAGGCAAAGCTGGATTATGATACAAAGCAGGTTAACGTCAGGTTTGGCAGAAGGTCATCAGTCAGGCCTGCCGCATTTGAAATTACGCCTGAATTCCTGAGGCTGCTCGGGTATCATATCTCAGAAGGCAGCATCAATATTGCGCACAAAAACAACTCAATGGCGATGTACAACAAGGATGAAAAGGTCCTGATGGATATGAGGCATTGCATAATGGCAGTCACAGGAAAGAAGCCTAAAGAGAGGATAACGGCCGGCTTCGGCACAGCCACCGAATTGCGATTCAGCGACAAGACGCTGTTCGAGATTTTCAGAAGATTCTGCAAGGCAAAATCCGACATAAAACAGGTTCCGGGATTCATTTTCGGGCTTTCAAAGGAGAGGATAGGCCATTTCCTTTCAGGCCTGTACGCTGGCGACTCCTCTGTGGAAGAGAAGAAGATTGTCTATTACACAACGTCCAGGCAGCTTGCGGAGGACGTGTCCACCCTGCTGCTGGCATATGGCATAGTGGCCAGGATGAGAAACAGGAAAAGGGCGGGCAGGAAAACAACTGATTACGAGATTGCGATCTATAGGGAAGACGACAGGAAGGAATTTGCCTTATATGTAAGGCCTGTCGGAAAGGAAGTCAGAATTAAGGGAACTGGAAAGGGCGCAGACAGGAGAAAAACAGGCGATGTCTACCTTGACAGGATACAGTCAATAGAGAAAATAACATTGGAGAAGCCTGTACCAGTATTTGACCTCTCAGTCCCGCCAACCCAGAACTTCATAGGCGGTTTTGGAGGCGTCTTGCTTCACAACACCGGCCACCCCTCTCTCGCCACAATCCACGCCGCCACGTTCCAGCAGCTTATAGACAGGCTCATAACGCCACCCATCTCACTGCCGCCTACACTCATAGAGAACGTCAATATTATTGTCTTCCTTGTGCTGGCGAGGGTCAAGGGCCGCTACCTGAGGAGGGCCGACGCGGTGATGGAAGTGGTGGGCATCCAGGGCGACAAGCCCCTTACAAGGAAGGTCTTTGAGTGGAAGCCCGGCCAGGATTCGTATGAGATAGCGGAGAAATCCGTGATCCTGGAATCCATTGCCAAGAGGCAGGGCATGACAGAGGACTCCATAAAGGAGGAGATTGTAAGGAGAAGAAGGATACTCGAATGGATGGTGGAGCAGAACATCACAGACTACAGGGACGTGGCCAGGGTAATCTCCACCTACTATTCCAACCCGCAGAAGATAGTGTCAATTGTCACAGGCGGGAAAGTTGAACCAGATGAGGACTGAACCGCCAGCCGGCGGCAATGCCCGGTTCCGCATACTGGTGCGCTATTCTGATATATTCAGGGGCTTAATATAATATATGGCCCTCAACAAGCTGGCTGTAAAGCTGTTCGGCAGGCTCGCCGAGTATTCTCTTGACTATTTTGACAGCATAAAGGTGAGCATGCACAAGGCCGGCATGAGGATGCAGCTGCTCGAATATGTTTCCCTCATCTACCTTGCCGCGGCCATGGCGTTCATAGTGTCCCTCATAGGGGGCTCCATATTCCTCACGCTTCTCATACCATCCGCGCCCTTCACATTCACCATGTCAATAATCATATCGTTCATGGTAACGGGATTCACGTTCTTCATGGCCTACTATTACCCGACGCTCCTCGCAAAAAACAAGAAGACGAAGATAGACAGGAACCTGCCATTCGCCGTCTTTTACATGGCCACGTCAGCTTCGGCCGGCATAGACCCGCCGGAGATATTCAGGCTGCTGTCCCAGAGGGGGGGAGTGATAGGCAATGAGGCCAGCAAAATATACACGGATGTCAGGACCCTTGGCATGAACCTCGCGACAGCCCTGCAGAAGGCGGCGCAGCGCACGCCATCGGTATTGTGGTCCGAGCTGCTCTGGGGGATGTCCTCGGTTCTCACGACGGGCGGGAGCATTGACAAGTTCCTGGAAGGCAAGACAAGGACATTCATGAACCAGTACAGGCGCTCCCTTGAGGAATACTCAAAACAGATTGCCCTTTACACGGAGATATACATCACCCTCATAATCGTGGGCAGCCTGTTCTTCATCATACTCATCTCGATAGTCTCACCAATAATCGGGCAGGGAACGCTTTTCATACAGACACTCTTAGTGTTCTTCCTTGTCCCGCTGGTTTCCCTCGGCTTCATAATGATATTGAAGGGCATCTCGCCAAGGTCTTGATTTGAATGGACTGGAATGCGGACATCAAGTTGGGGAAGAGCCTGCAGGTGATTGTTATACCCGGGGTAATCGCGGCGGTAATAATATCCATTGGCCTGCTGCTTGGCGACCCGGCAGTCCTCGCGAACCTGGTGATCATAGCGGCATTTGTGCTTATTGTGCCCTACTTCCTGTTCAAGTATTCGAGGCTCCTCTGGGTCAGGGCCGTTGAAAACCAGTTCCCCAATTTTGTGAGGGACCTTGCGGATTCCCAGCGGTCAGGGATGTCGTTCTCCGAATCCCTTGAGATAGTTTCCCGCGGGAATTACGGCAAGCTAACACCCGAGGTCATTAAGATGAAGAACCGGCTCTCATGGGGCACGCACTTCATCCGCGTCCTGGAGATCTTCGGCAAGGATGTGAAGGAGTCAAAGGTGATTGGCGAGGCGCTTGCGATAGTGAAGCAGTCCTACGAATCTGGCGGCAACACAGCCGCCACGCTGGACGCTGTGGCGCGCGACATAATAACCCTCAAGGAAGCGGACGCCGAAAGGGCCTCGCTTGTCAAGCAGAACGTGGCTATAATGTACGGGCTGTTTTTCATGTTCATGGGAATAGCAATCATGATAATTTACATAATGGTACCAATAATCACCGAGCAGGAGGGTGCGGAAAACCAGCTTGCGGGGTTCAAGTTCATAAACCCATGCGACGGGGTTGTCATATTCCCCTGTGATTTCTTCGCATTCATAAGCCTGCTGTTCGGCGCGGAGGGCATCACATCGTATTACATATCCCTCTTCTTCTCCGTGGTCCTAATGCAGGGCATATTCACCGGCCTGATTGCCGGCCAGCTTGGCGAGGATTCGGTGACCGCCGGCGGAAAGCACGCGCTTATAATGACGACAGCGGCGATAGCCACCTTCATCTCGCTTGCAAAGATCGGCATCCTGCCCACGTGAGGCAATCATGAATGAGCATTCCAGGCAGCTTGTGCACTTGTCCGGGGTAGTGTTTGTGCTGTTCGCCCAGGCGTGGGGAGGGCCGGCGGCGGCGCTATATTTCCTGGCAGGCGCCTTGTTCTTCCTGGCTTACGGGGGGATTGTGCGGAAGGAGGCAAGGAAACTGAAGGCGCTGGAGGGAAGGCTTCGCGAGTTTGCGCTGTCCCTGGAGAGGGAGAATGTCCCGAGGCCGTTCACGGGGGCGTTCTGGTTCTATTTTTCCTGCGGCCTGGCGTTCCTGGCATTCCCTTTTCAAATAGCTTCCGCGGCCTGCATAATGCTGGCGGTGGGCGACTCCCTGTCCACCCTGGTGGGAATCAGGTATGGAATGCACCACCTGCTTGCGGACAAGACGCTGGAAGGCTCTATAGCGTTCTTCGCCACGTCCTTCATAGCGGGCCTGATTTTTGTCAGCCCCATTATGTCCCTTGGGGGCGCCATCGCGGCCACCGCCGCGGAAATGGTTCCAGGCATAGGAAAGCTGAGAAACCTGAAAGGCAGGGGGCTGATTGATGACAACCTCACAATACCGCTCATAGCAGGCGCGGCCATGCTGCTAATAAGCATATAAGCAACGTGATATTTAATAAACTGGAAGCGCTCCCGTCGTCTAGCCCGGTCAAGGACTTGGGATTTTCGAGCTATACTTGAAAAGGTTGAGGCTTGATACAAGCCGGTGATAGCGAATCAATCCCAAAACGCGGGTTCAAAGAGGATGCTGGCTTGCATCTATTGGATAAGGCCAGACCTGAGGAAATCCCGCCGGGAGCATCTGGCATGGACGGCTATAATAGCATAACATACCAATAACTGTTCAAGCCGTCGGCCTGTTTGCGGGGGTACCCAAGTCAGGCTTTTTTCAAGAAAAAAGCCTGTGGGAACGGTCAAAGGGGCTAGAATACTTAAGCTAAGCTTAGGATGGTTAAGTTCAGGATATCCGTGTGTCTGCCGGCGATGTTATCGCC